>JBKQTS010000311.1:0-2937 GCA_052143075.1 Syntrophobacteraceae bacterium
TTCAAGATCAACCAATGGTTCTTGCCCTGCCTGTAAAATCGCCATCTCCCCCTCCGGAAATAGGTCTGGAAAGAGATTACAACGGAAGCAGGGCAAATGCAAGATTAACTAACAAAGTAGTACTAGATGACAACCGCGCTTTCTATGAGCCATGGCGCGTAAATTCTAAGAATGCTCGCTTTTTAGATTTAGCGATCTGGCGTTGGGGAGGTATTCAGCAAATGTATCAACAATATGAGGGCTTGCGAGAGTTCGATCTAGGCGCTTTAATGCTGGCCAGTCTCTCTATCGGATTTTACGTAACAGGAAAAATTCTAGATTATGATCGAAAGCGTAATTTCAGATCTGATAGGCCCGACCGTTACACTGGTATCAGGTGGTTGGGTGTTTGGGGGAGGGCGAAAAAACTCGCGCTCACGGTTTCTTTAGTTTCGTCAGTTTTTCTTATTGCCGTATATTTCATTTTTCCCAGCCTGTTTTTACTATTCCTGCTATCAGGCTGTACCATTTCCGCTATATGGGTCTTTCAAAGTTATTAGCCCATCAAACAGATCTGCGGTTTTCTTAGTCGGGCAAACTTGCCTGGCTCTTGATTTTCTCTCCGAGTGAATGTACGGGCCGCTTTTTAGGGGCCTTTTTTTCCCCCGACGTCCGGGAGGAAAACTGCAATCCGCGTACTTAATGCTGACAAGCGAACGATATGATAAAGACAACCTGGCACTTAGTGCGCGTTGTCATGTGACACGCCAACCGACTAGATCGTCCATCCCGAGGCCAAATGGAGGGGGCCTGTGGTGTCGGGGTATCGTAAACCACAATCGGCCAGGGCGTCTCCGGGCCTTACTTTTCAACCAGGACAAATACAACGTGGAAACTCTCGACCTCATATCACAAGCGTGGATGGTCATCTTCGGATGTGCCGCAATCTGGCTGCTTGGCCGGCGCGAAGAATGGCGCAGATGGGGATATCTCACCGGGCTCGTCAGTCAACCCGCCTGGCTTTTCTCAGGCTTCTATCATCACCAGTGGGGCTTGGTCCTGATAAGTTGCTGGTATACGTATTCGTGGACTCAGGGGGTGTGGAATTTTTGGATAAGACCCGAAGCGGGGCCTTAACCTGCACATGGGTTGACCCGAGATCGTGGCCGTGGCGTAGGTCAAGGCTAAATACCGAAGGAGGCAAAGTATCTATCTTCTACTGGCCCTCCGCCCTCCGTAGAAAATTTGCGAATGCCCTTCAGTCCGAACTGAGGGGCATTCTGGTCTCTGGAGCCATGGGCCTCCTGCCTCGACCGGGATGATTCCCATATGCATTTCATTTGTTGAAACCGGGCCCGATCAACAAGTTGGCAAGGAACGTGAACTTTCGATCCGAAGATGTCACCGCAAAACTCCTCGTAGTCCAACTTCGAAAATGTTACAAGACACCTATGGGCAGGTTCGCATAGCTACTAACGAATTCCTTCTAGTTTTCATGACGTTTGAGCGGAGGCGACATGTTCGAGCGTTGTTCAGTGAAAGGAAAGCTGAAAAACAGAAATCTGCAAAGATCAATTTTGCGGGGTGTCCTTTATTTCTCTTCGCTCATGGTTGGGTTGCTTCTCATTCCTGCTCATGCCCAGGCTGAACGGCAGGAATTAACCCCCTCCAACCCCAAACGTATTTTGGTGTTGTACTCCTATGGGTATTCGCTGCCCTCTTATCGGAAATTCAATTCCGGTTTTGTTTCGGTCATGGAAAAAGCAGGTGTAAAGTACGGCGATCTTTTTTTCGAGTACCTGGACCTCCCGCAGATGAGAGACACCGAGCGCAAGCAAGCCCTGGCGGACATACTCCGCCATAAGTATGCGGAGATCAGCCTCGACTTGATCATCACAATTCACGCGCCCGCGACGCTTTTTCTCCAAAACGAAGCCAAAGATATTTTTCCGCATGTTCCCACGATCTCCTGGATCATGCAAGAAAGATTCAAGCAGGATTATGCTGGAAATGGGCATTTGCAGATATTTGCAGGTCTTGACGTGCAGGGTACTCTGAAGCGTGCGCTGGAATTATTCCCGGAAACCAGGCGCGTCCTCTTCGTCAGCGGAACCTTCCAGATTGATGCCGAGACAGAAAGAGAGGCTAGAAGTATTTTTTCTCATTGGGAAAGCGAGTTGCAGTTCGAGTACACGTCCCACCTTTCTGTCGAAGAAACACTTGAGCGAGTGGCAAACCTACCACCACAGAGCATCGTAATTTATTGGAATGTCATAAGGGATAAGACCGGTCGAATTTTTAACCAGACAGATGTGGGAAGAATGGTCGCCATGTCGGCGAATGCTCCTGTTTTCTGCCTCTTCGACACCCTTCTTGGTTTTGGAATGGTCGGTGGGTCTCTGCAAAGCTACGAGCTCGGAGGCACTCGGATAGGCAATCTGGCCCTCGACGTTCTGAACGGGAGAATCAACCTTACAGAACAGAATGAACAACTTGTCCTCAACTCAGTCCCCATGTTCGACTGGAAACAGCTCGAACGATGGGGGGCAGACCCTAGCAAGCTTCCCAAAGGCAGTATCTTTGTGAATCGCCCCCAATCAATTTGGGACCAGTACAGATGGTACGTAGTCAGTTCTCTCATTATCTTGATGGTGCAGTCGTCCCTCATAGTCGGTCTGCTGATTCACAGAAGCCACAGGAAATCGGCCGAAGAGTCGCTGAGGAGAGCTGAACATAAGTATCGAAATATTTTCGAAGGCGCCCTGGAAGGTATTTATGAAACATCGCCGGAAGGGAAAAACCTGACTTCAAACACTGCGCTGGCCAAGATGCTGGGCTATGACTCACCGGAGGAGGTCACATCCGCAATCACGGACTCTGCGCACCAGGTATGGGTAGACCCGAATCAACGCCTGGATTATATCCGGCAGCTCGAACATAACGGTGTAGTCCTTAATT
>JBKQTS010000312.1:0-41114 GCA_052143075.1 Syntrophobacteraceae bacterium
ATCGGGTTTGGAGGAGTCGAACGAGACGCCATCCTGGTACCCTACTACTTCGGCCACCGTTTCTGCCAGTTCTCTTATGGTCAGGTCCTCGCCCGTTCCCACGTTGATGATTTCCTTGGATTCGTATTCGCGCATGAGGTGGACGCAAGCATTCGCCAGGTCATCCACGAAAAGGAACTCACGCCTCGGGGCGCCCGTTCCCCAAAGCACAACAGATTGCGTCCCAATTTCTGATCGGCCACAACAAAAAGGCGACAGAGCAAGAAGGGCATTCAGATTACTCCTGAAATCGCCGTTTATGGCTCCAAAGCGCCTCTCGTCCTCGGCAATTCCTGCGGAATCTCCTTTGATTGCAAGCTTTGCCAGATCGATCACGTTTGCCTGGATCATCAGATTATCGCGGATAAACTCGGCCGGGTATGTGTCATTGGCAAGAATTCCCCCGACACGGCCGGCAGCCAGGAAGACGTATCCGGGCCTTTCCTTGTCGAAAAAAGCACCAACGGCGGACTGGTCGGTGAGGTCCAGTTCCTTGTGGGTCCTCACGACCAGGTTCTGACAACCTTCGTCCAGCAGTTTTCGCATGATTGCCGAACTGACTAGTCCACGGTGTCCGGCGATGTTGTCCGGCAGGCAAAGCTCCGCCAACTCGGTTACATACCCTTCGGGCTCCGGACCTGGCCTGAAAGGACGAACAAAGAAGAAGAAAGAATCTATAACAGAAAGAAAGCGGCTGAGTGCTCCGAAGATGTTAAGTTCCTGTTACATTACAATGTCGAACCGCATGTCTCGGGGCCTTTGCTCAGATTAAGTCTTTGTTTATTCAGGATTTTTTGGCACTTTAGGTTGGCTGTCGGCGAGGCTGCTGCGATCTCTATGGAGTTGCCATTTCGTTGCCATTCTACAGTTGATTTTGCATGCAACACCGCGCGGCGCAACGCTCCACGTTTGCGTTCTATCAGTTCGCAACATCAGCTATAAAAGTGAAAGTGTCACGCGCGCACCGCTCCCAACTATACTGCTTTGCGTACTCATAGGCGCGGGCTGCGCATTCAGAGCGTTTCTTCTGGTCGGTCATGAGTTCTCTAACCGCCCCGGCGATCTGTTCAGGCGATTCAGGGTCGAAGTATAAACCGGCATCCCTTAACACCTCCGGCATCGGCCCGCGGTTGGAACAGGCAATTGGGAGACTCGACGCCATGGCCTCGATGAGGATATTCGGCATGTTCTCGCAGCTCGAGGCATAGACGAAAAGATCGGCCTGCAGGTGGACTGCAGGGAGCTTTTCGTGTGGCACTTGCCCCACACAATGTATGAAAGTCTCATTGGGGTCGAGCCTGGATAGCGCTTTACGAAGCCGCTCAATGGCAGGCCGGTAGGGGGCGGGCCCGACTAAATCGAGCTGTACAGGAAATCCTTGATTTCGAAGGCTTGCGGCCGCTTCAGCAACATGACACTGGTGTTTATAGGCAGTGATATCCGAAACGTAGAGAATCCGGAACGGCTCCGAACGTGAGTAACTCTGGATTTTTCTCTGGCGGCGCGGGGCAGCAAGAAAAGCCCCGTTTACGCCGTGAGGGATGATCGTGGAGGGCTTATTCAACTCGACTTTAGCGGCGATCGCGTTAGCGGCGTAGTGACTGAGAAATATTATGCCGTCCGCAGCCAGGAAGGTGGCAGTCTGGGACATGCGAAGGAAAGCCAGCCTCAATAGCATGAAACTTTTCCCAAACCGCTGGGCTTCCCACCATTCGAACGGAAGCATATTCTGGGACATGGCGACAAAGGGCCTGAATGAGCCGGCGTATGATCCTCCGGGGCAAAAAAGCATGTCGCAACCATTACGGCGCGCCAGCTTTTGAAGCGCAAACCACTGCCAGCACTGTCTAACGGGCAACGGCCGGTCCAACAATGGTTCGTAAATCTTAAACAGCCAAGGCCGATCCTCAATTCGTTTCAAAGTGTTCACGCCACCCCATACAGTAACCCTCGAGATGCCATAGGGCTCCGGTTCGCCCACCCGCAACACCTCGACCAGGTGAGTGACTCCGCCGCCTTGCCGAATGTTAGATGCATCGATGCCGAGGTGCATATGAGATAATCTTTGCCCAGCTAGCGGCCAGCTCCGCTGCGAGTCTCAACCGGCGGGTTACTCTCTTGGCGAGGATATGAAAAGACGGCTATCAGGAACAGCATAGAAGTCGGGTTGCCAACATTGATAATGTAGCGCTCAAAGAAGCCTAGCAGGAGATAACCTGCACCCAAGCCAACTAATATTGAGAAAGGATTTCCATGCTCGAACCCTCTTATTCGCGTCCGGCTCCACATAAAAATAAGGCCCCTGATAACGATATAAACGACACATGAGGTTCCAAGTATTCCCGTTTCTGCAAACATCGATAGATACCCGTTATGGGAACCCTCTCCTTCCTGAGCACGAAATCCAACACCGATAACTGGATTAGAGAGAAACAGTTGCCAGGTATCACGCCATAGATAAATGCGGCCGGTTGCACCGGAGTTCCAGCCGCGATCATGGCTATGTACAGCGAAATAAGACTCAACAGGCCGAATGAGTTTATTGGGCCAGAACATCATGGCAACTGCGAAGCAAAGAAAAACGAGCGCCATGAGGACCCTGCGCTTAATTTTGCCCTTTTCAGGGCGCCGCAATAGTAAAATAACAATCACGCCAAGAATTGCGCCCACAGATGATGCTCTTGAACCGGTCAGCACGAGTATAGTGATGCTGGCGATGGCGACAATTAATCGACCTGGTGAGTTGCGAATAGCAAAGGCGCTGACTATTACTGACATGCAAATAAGCCCTACTGTATTGGGATTTAGAATCATATGCCCATTTCCTAGACGCATTCCAGGCACATAATCATAAACGGCAAACATTGTAAGAGTCACAGATGTCAAACATGCATAGGTACGCAGTGCGTTTTCCAGGGTCACAATGGTCATAATCAAGCCAAATTGCACAATCTCATAAACTGATACAAGAGTTAGAAGCATAAGTCCTATTGACAACATAGGTGTAGTACTAACGAAGCAAGATATCGTGCAGATAAGAAAGAATGTTGATGTAACTACTAACACGTCAATCGGGAAAAATTCTAACGTAAATTTGTAGCGTGCGATTCGGAAATATATAAGGGGCCACGTTATTCCAATTAAAAGCAAAGGAACGAAAATATCTGAGCGGGGGATAATCATCCTCCCAGCGGTCGAGGACACAAAAATCCCGGCGAGCCACACCCCCATTACAACTCCGACGGATCTTTCTGAAATGCTTCTATGCATGGAACGAGGCCCTTTCGCCCCTGCTGTGCGGCAGGCAAAAATGTGAGGATGATGGGGGCTCATTCATGTGCGACCCAGGGGGCTCGCGGCCGTCGTCCGCCTCCGTTCTCGAAATACCCGATTATTTCCAGAAAATATCTTGCTACGGCCTCACCTTTGATGCATCGCGACCAACTTCTGATTTCCTCCCTTTTTGCATCGCTTAACGGTCCTTTCGAAATCCATTTTTCAAGCGTATCCGTCAAGGATTCGAGGGAATCACATCGAAAAAGCTCACCATTGAAGCCACTATGAATCAAGTCGGCGGCTCCGCAGTAATCGCTGCATACGACCGGTACGCCGCTCATCAGAGCCTCATTTACGACGGCTCCCCAGCCATCCGCTCGGCTTGTGAAAACAAAAATGTCAGTGAGAGCGAGCTCTTGCCTAACTTGCCGATTCGGCATACCCCCTCTGAAGACCACCTTCTTTTGCAGCCTGAAACGTGCTGCCATTGATTCCAAGAAAGGGTGCTCTTCACCTTCACCGATAATTTTCAGTGTCCATTCGGGGGAGGACACCTTTGCGACGGCTTTGAGTAATAGATCAATACGCTTAAGGGAGACCAATCTTCCAACGGATGTTATTGTTACGCCTTTTGTACAGCTCTGATTATCTTCACCCCTATGCTCTTCCACAACATAACAAAATGCAAACAGCTTTGCCGGATCATACCCGCATTTGATGAACCATCTTATTCCCACTCGCCCGACTGCTAGAATGAAATCAACCCGCCGACAATAACTACGTTCGTGGAAAAAACTGTGAGCCTGGCGCAACATCCCCTTCGCTCCACGCCAGTCTCGGCCCTCGGAGAGGATTCCCACTGTTGCTCGCGATGAAAGAGCCTGTCTGAAAGCGGCATCCAACACTGAATTATGAACAATGCCCGAAAAGACATGGACTGTGCGCTCGCAAGCGCTATGCAGGAGCTTATCGATAGTTGACCGATCGGGCGATATAAACACTTGAGCTTGCCCGTAGTCGGGGTGACTCCACCCCATCGCCAATCGAAATGGAGCGACCTCTTTCTGAAAGACCCCTATCACCTGACGATCAGGCAGAAGGCTTGCCAGTGCACGAATCCATGGAGCCTGATGAGGGCTTGGCATCTCCTGCCAGAATACAATTCGACCACAATTCACGCGTGGCCTCCCAACCTGCAGTGTTAGCACGGCCGATGAGGAGCCAGAAGCATCCACCCATCTGTACTGGCGATAGGAGTGCTACTAAGCCAATGTTTAGCAAAAGACAAAAAACGCTGCTATTAAGACAGACAGTGCCTTGATAGTATTGCAAAAGATGGAATTGGTTCACTCTCGAGACTTCAAGCAACGATATTTGGACTCTTGCCGATGGCCATGCCTCCGAACAACACCTGGCCTTACGACACCGAGCCGGCCTGCAGTGCATCGCCTCGACCACGAGGCAACCGCAGGCAACAATTTTCGCCAGATTGGCACATTACCAAAGTCCGGCCTTAATTGCTGGTTCATATAAAAGCGGCATGTGTCATTGGAGATATCAAGATGATGCCGGCGCCCATCTCTCGCACCCTGTAATGCATGCCATGGCAACGACGAGGCGAATTGTATTCCTAGGTGTAGCGTGGCTGAAATTATGTGCGACACGCAGTATCGGAAGGCGAAAAGGGCCGCGATATTAATCGGAAAATGTTTGAAGTTGACCCTTGTGTAATTGTAAACCCACCTGCGCCGCCGCCATTCCCCTTCACGTCCTTTTCTGATTTGACTATTATGTTTTACCGTCACATCTGGAGTATACAAGACCGTGTACCCACGGTCGCGCACTCTTACAGAGTAATCAAACTCCTCTCCCCCGAAAGCGCATAGCGGATCAATCTCACCTGCCTGTTGGAAGACAATACGCCGCACCAGGTGACACGCACCATGAAAATTAGCCACTTCACATTCCGAGTTACCGTGATCACACTGAGAAATCCCCGTCTGGGCATGAACGATCTTCGGCGAGAGGACTCCGGCCCCGGGATTGGAATCCATAACCGCGCACAGCTTCTGAATGTCCATCAACTCAATTCGTAAGTCGTCATCAAGTTGAAGTATATACTCCCGTTGAGCTAGCCGCCAACCTGCGTTCCGCCCACCTGCAACACCAAGGTTGGAAGAATTGAGAATCAGACGTATTGATGGAAACTGTGGCGTGAGAGAGAGAAGGAACTCGCGACTCCCATCGATGGAAGCATTGTCGACGACGATCAGTTCAAATCCATATTCTTCTCTGAGACCGCATAAGTAAGGAAGGGTAAGCTCAATTTCGTCCTTGCGGTTGAATGACAGAATCACTATGGAAATAGAGTTTCTTAATTGGCGTCTCATCGATTTAGCGCCGCCTTTCCGGTTGCACTATTCCGATCATTCCCATATTCTGATGGGAACAACACCTCTACGTATCTTTTGCAGGCAGCATCAACTCCGAAGTCCTTTGCACGTGATTTCAGCAATGCCGGAGGTTTGGGGTCCTCCAACACCTTCAGTATCCCGTCAGCAAGCGCTGCCACATCGCCAACCGGGACCAGTTCTCCCCACCGTCCTGAACCCAGAATTTCTCTTGGACCCGATGGGCAGTCTGTGCTGACCACAGACGTTCCGCAGGCCATTGCTTCCAAGAGAACGAGTGGAAGCCCTTCAGTTGCGGAAGAGAGAGCAAAAACCCTCGCCCGTGCCATATAAGCATACGGATTTGCAACAAATCCAGGCATGTCCACAAAGTTTGACAGGTCGAGATCGGAAATGAGGCGTTGAAGGTTCGCTCTTTCCACGTCTTCTCCAAGGATGATCAAGCGGGCCGCGCGTAGCTTGCGGATGAGATCAAAGGCCCGTATAAGAGTGGGAAAGTCTTTTTCCTTGTTTAAACGTCCAACTCCGAGGATGACCGGTATGGAATTATCGTCGAGCCAGGGATGAGACGCCGGCTGTGCTTTTAATTCGTCAATCAAGGCGGAATTAACTGGATTATAGATAACCTCGACGCGAGCGGGGTCAACACCGGACAGCTTTTTGAGTTCATCCGCGATGACTTCGGAAACTGCCACAATTGCATCTGCCCAGCGGTAGGAGCGTCTTATGAGATACTGGAGCGGCTTATGCCTTCTTTTAACTACATCCCCGAACAGCAAGGACCGCGCACCATGCTCCGAAAGAACCAATTGCAGCGGAACCTGTGCAATGCGTCGAGCCCAGGAAGCGACTCCATTGGCAAGCGGCATTGACGCAAGAATGGCCTCTGGACGCTCGCTGCGCAGATAACGCACCAGAGCGGGTAGACTTGTCCAGAGACGCAGACATTCTAGATCTACAATACGTATGGAGTCATGTACGCTTTTCAGGTACTCACCCTTCGCAGTCATGAGAACAAGATCCACTGAATAACCGTTCTCAAGAAGGGCTTCGGATAATGTGAGCGCTACACGTACTGCCCCGCTCCCTATCAGGTTTGGTAAGAAAAGTGCCACCCTCATTGGTGCCCGCCTTCTTTTTCGTCTGCTCATCCCAATTATCGGGATTGCCTCGTACTACAACGATTAGCCCGCCCGGGCAAAGTGAAAAGCTTTCGAGCAATTAACAAATCCTTTAGAGCAAAGGCGATCAAATAGCCATTTCGCGCAGAATTTCCGCTAGGCGCTGCGCGATGACGTGGCGGCTGAACCACTTCTCGACGATAGCGCGACCTCGAAGGCCATAGGAGCGTCCACGGTCACCGAGGCTTCGCAGATGGTCTAGCGCCATCATCCACTCGGATTCCATCGAGGCCGCTATGCCTATTACGCCCAAATCCAGTATTTCCTTGTTCATCCCGACAGGCGATACGATGACCGGCACTCCGCACGCCATGTACTGCAGCATCTTGAAACTACACTTTCCCCTCGACCAGATCGCGTCCGGAAGCGGCATAAGACCGACGTCCATCTCCTGGACGGCTGCAACTTCCACCTCCCGAGCCCACTGGACGAAGGTGATTTTCGAAGGAGAGATCTTGTGAAAGATTGGCATGCGGTCAGCGATTACCAGGAGTCGTGCGTCGTCGTAGGTTCCCAAAAATCGCGAAATTGGACCTTCGATATCTTGGAGGTACCGGACATTTCCAGCACTTCCCGTCCACCCGATGATAAAGTGTGCTCGGTCCCGGAGCCCGGCATCACCGCGCGGGGCGAATCGCTCTGTGTCGATCCCTGTCGGCACGACACGCACGTCGCGAACATAGTGTCCGAACCACTCGGCGAGAAACTGGTTTCCGGCCACGACTACATCCGCACGTCGAGCCAAGGCAGCCACGTGGGATTCACCGCACTGCTCCATGAGCCAGATCGCGTCGTCAACGTCCAATACCAGCGGCCGTCGCAGAGCTCGTTCCAGAGTGAAGTAGGGCTCCAGGAGAGGCCGCTGCAGCCATGTCACGCGGCTTCGCCAGCTACCGGCAATTCCCGGCACGCGGGTCGCCAGTTTGACGGCCTGCCACACTTCCCAGACAGGCTTGCCAACGCCATCGACTAATCTCGATGGCAAGTAGGGGGTCTTGGCATACTTATTGATGCACGGGATAAACTCCCGTACATCTATGCCCATATCGCGAAGGGGGTCAATGTGCTGGCGAACCCGGAACCGTGATGCTGGGTCCGATCTGCCCGAAGTAAGGGCTGCAACTGAGATCATAGCCATTTCATCTGCATCGCAATATTGTGAGGCGAGCAAGGCAATATCAATTCCCTAACAAATGCGTTCAAACAAATTCTTTATCAGTGATCGGAACCGGGATATCCTGTTTGCTCCTCTTAACGAGGCGACTGACCTCTGCTACAATTGAACCTCGCGTCAACAGTTCATGCACGATAACGAACGAAAAACATACCGTCATGGATCTGAGAATTATGGATCCCCAGGATAGGGGATCAGCCATGCAGATCGTGCTGGAGACGAACACTCCCGTAGCTGCGGCAGTCAAGATTGGGAGAACCACTTTCAGGAGTCTCCACGTGCTCACTCCAAGTTCTCGCCGCAAAAAAGGACCGTAAAGGACCCATTGAATACTGTAGGATGCGCACACCAGGCTCGCCACCCCAGGCAATCCCCACTTTGCGATCACCAGTGGAAGGAAACAAACCTGAGGCAAAACCGCCAACAGGTTAGCCCAAAGCAGGAGTTTCGTGCGTCCCAAAGCCATGATTATGTTGCCAATGGGTTCAACGGCGGCCCGAATAGCCCCATACACACAGAGAATCTGTAGGGGGTAAAGTGAAGGCAGCCAACGGGGAGTCCCTTTTCCTAGCACTGTGAAAAGAAAACCGTCCGCCACCGAAAAAAGGGTGGCATTTGCCATTACGGTGAGGAAGACAATCGCCCTGAAACTCCGACAATACATTTCCGCCAAGTCCGCGCGGTTCAACTGCATCCGTGAAAATTGGGGGAACAAAACCGAGTGCACGGTTTCGTAGAGTGTACCGCAGATGAATGAGGACCAAGTAAAGGCGATGGTATAGTACCCAAGCTGTTCTGTCCCCATCAGCGCACCGATTAGGAAATTATCCACATTGAACAATAAAAAAATCAATAGCCCGGACCCCAATAGTGGAACCCCGTAGCTCATTAATTCAAACGAGATGTCACGATCCAATCGCCATTTGGTCTTAAAAGGGTACATGATCCTAACCAGCACGGCAGTGGAGAAGCCGCCAACTAAAATGCCAGCCACCAAACTCCAGTACTTCAGGCCTGCTAACGCGCAGCTCACTGCCACAATGCCTCTCACCAGGACTCCGGTCACCGCCGGCACACGAAGCCTGGCGAATCGCATTTCACGAGTAAGCAAAACGGAAGGCAAGAATCCGTGAGCCGAGATCAGAAAGCTAAAGGCTAGAACACTCACAACTTTCGGCACTGCAGGATTGTCGAATATTGGGGTTACGAAAGGCGCAGAAGCCTCGGTGAACAGAAAGAGGGAGCCGGCAAAGATCAGATTCAGCACCTGCGCAGTTTGTAATACTTCTTCGTCTATGGTCTGTCTCTGAATCAAAGCGGAATTGATGCCAATATTACTGAATTGCGCCATAAAACCGATTACAATTGTCGCGATTCCAACCAGGCCAAAATCATCTGGGCTGAGGTTCCGTGCCAGGATCATACTGGTCAAAACCTGGACAACCATTGCAAGGGCTTTTGAAATCGAATTATATCCGATATTTGCGATGACGGAACTCATGTATGTCCTGCGTAATCTTAAACCTATTATGTCCAGTCAGCTATATGTGCAACAAAAATAGTATTTATTCAAGCACTGTGTGATTACCATAGATCATCAATATGTAATAATATATCGTTAGCTATTTAGAACTCTCATCATCTTCGCATTAATAAAAACAGATGGAGCGCGAAGCTCATCTTCTTCAGGCGTATAAGTATCCGAAAGGAGACTTACCATTCTAACGAATCTTACAGGAAAACTCCTTTTCGGGTAGTAGTTATTTTATTTCATCGTGATTGAGCATAGATATTTTGTCATGAACGTCTTAAGTCACTCTGGCAGTTTTTCCATCGACTTATCCTTCTCAATTACATGACAGAAGCACCCTGCCGGTGTCACATCCAGTTGGACAGATCCGTAATCAGGAAGGCTGATTTCAACCTTGTCCATATTTTTGAGAGGGGAATGGGTGTAAACCAGCCACTCCCGTTCCGGGGCTTCCCCGAGGACGAGGGCAAGCGAAAAGACCGGCACTTCGGTACTGAGGAACCGAAAGCCTTTTGGATTTACATTTGCGTCCAGCAGGAACCAGCGAATAGCCTTTTTATATTCTTCAGGGATTGCACTCTCGTAAGGGTGCGAACCGTTCGGATTGGCGACGAGTTGCCCCTTGCGCCAAAACCTGCGAAGGATCGGGTTTGTGTGCACCCTGTCGACCGAGTTCACAATGCTCAAGAAATATGGTTCCGACTTCGCCAGGGTGTCATTATATAAGCGAAATTCCCGGACGACACGCGGGCGCAGGAGCCACATGCCGAACTGCACCATACCCTGGTAGCGCTTGGGGTCGTAGACCTGGCCCCTGTCTGCAAAGTACTTCCCCAAGTCGATGTGTTTTCCTTCTTGGTGACCGTCCCAGGCCGATATCTCGAACCAGAACTCCTGATTCAGCCTTCTTGCCTCCCTCAGCATGAAAACCCAATTCATGGATTCAATCTGTGGGCTCTGAACAGTGTAGTCCGTAGTGACATCCCAGTTGACATAGTAGGGTGCCGAGCCACCGTCCCAGGCTAGGAGCCATGGTTCGAGGCGCCCCGGTATGTACAGGGAGTATTTGATCCAGCCTCCCGATCTTCCGAAAGCGCTGGGACCGAAGGCATCATATCCGATGAACCTGGAGCTTTGCTTCCAGGCTCTGACGTCCAACCCTTCGACGATTCCCTTCTGCAATGCCCGATAGCGCTCGATCCATCCGTCACCCACAACCTTTCGTTTGAAGTCGTTGTCTTTACCCGGACCGAATTCTTTGAGGTAACGAGAGGAATCTTCAGAATCATTCCACGTGAGCTTGGCGTGCTCGTTGTTCGAGATGAAAAGCACTAAAGGCGGGGCTGGGTACAATCTCTGGATTTTTCGCAAAGTTTGCGTGGAGCCCCATTTCCGGCCGAGATCCTCCCAAGGTCCTACCGGGCCGAAAGGCGACACTTTCTTCTCGATGGACAATTTCCAGTTCACCACATTGGGGTTCCGATCAGTCGGCAGTGAGAAGTACTCGGGAGAGTCGGTGAGATAGCGCTCGCATTGCGTGCTCAGAAATGAGATTGGAAGGCCCTCCTTTGCCGCCCATTTAATCGCCGCTTCATAATAATCGCTATCGAGAGGTGTGCTGTAGGGGTCCGGCAGTTGAAACCACGGCAGAAGAAAATGCCCTTTCTTCACCATTTCCATCTGGTATTTCGGGCTGAAGCCGTCTTTAAGCTCACCCGTATTCCAGTGAGCTGCAAGAGGTAATGGATAACCCCAATCGTTTTGATCGGGCAAACACGCTTCAAAGCGTATTTCGTCCACGACGGGTTGTAAAGTATCGCCCCACGCCGGGCATTTATTACTGGCTGCCGAACATAAGGCAAATACAAGTGCAAATACAAGCGCTCGGCTCTGGAGCGCGATAGCATTCATAGCCCCGACCTTCTTCTCACGGGCGACATACTGAGATGAGCCCAATGCACAGTTTCACGTCCGGACGTTTCAAGATCCGAAAATCCCGTTCAACAGTTTTAAAATAAGGGGAATAAGGTCCGGCAGACATAGCTCCGCAAACTCGGTTACATTCTTCCCGGCCGATTGCCGCCCAGTGCAACCATAACAATTGCCGCCAGTCATACCTGAGAACCGGCTCACGGTCATTCCGCGAGTGTCAACTTTGTGCTAGATGACAACGGCAGGATTGCCGCGTTTCAAAGCTCAAGTCACCGCTGCCCCAACGGTCCGCCTGCCTAGCGGCTGCCAGTCCTTTATTTGAGTTGCGATGGCCGTGCGTAGTGAGTGGGTAGATGCATTTCCAGGAGGTTAACGAGGAGGCCTGGAAGCTCTCCAATCCCGAAGCAATTCCTCTACCATCGGTTCAGGATGGAAAGGTGCGGCGGCGTATGCAGCGGACCGTTGAAATTAAATTCAACTTGAACATGAGCGCCCGAAGTGATGGCGCACGCTCACGGGACTACAACCACGTCGCCACGCTCCAGGATTATATTTTCCTCAATATTTTGGCCCTTCTTTACTTTCTTGTAGTTAAAAGCAATATCCACAGTTCCCTTGCCGGTATTGCGCATTATCAAGATGTGGCTCTCATTGGCAAAAGGCGTCAGCCCCCCTGCCATTGCAAGCGCCTGAAGCACTGTAAGCGGTTTCGAGACGTTGTACATACCCGGCTTATTCACTTTTCCAACGACATAGTACTGCAGGCTTCCCAGTTGCGCGACGCTCACCGAGGCGACAGCCCCCGGGACGTATTCGTGAAGGCTTTGTTCCATAGCCTCTTTTGCCTGCGCGGTTGTCAAGCCTCCAACCTGCGCGTCACCAATCAGGGGGAAGGATATTTTCCCGTCAGGTTTGACCACAAGGTCCTTTCGATTGAGCTGCTCTTCGCCATAGACACTGACTTCCAGGACGTCCCCCGGCCCAATCTTATAGTCGGCCGATATTTCGCCACTTTTTTCATCGGCCGGTTTGATCTGTTCTTCGACCGTTTTGGGCTGAGTTGGCCAGATTGAAGCACACCCTGCCGCAACACTTGCCGCTAAAACAAGCGCACATAAGATCCTCATCTATTAAAAGCTCCCACGATTATACGAACAATGAGAGGTTCCATTACCCCTCCAGTTGTTTCTTAAGGTCCAAAGCCGTCTTCCTGGATACAGCGTCGAGATTTTCCTTCAACGCCTTCTCCAGATAACGGCTCGCGTCCTGCATCTCCCCTTTTGTCTTGGCGATCATTGCAGCATGGAGATTCAGCGGACCGGCGTCCGGGCGCAGAGACAGCGCGTTTTGAATGCGGTACCAGGCAGCAACCAGATCACCCTGTTTGAACGACACCCAGGCTGCAGTATCCAGGAAAGCAGGATTGTCAGGTTGCTTGGCGATCACCTGTGCTGCCAGGTTCGCCGCTTTTTCAAGGTCCTTGGGGTCGGTTCGGTACTCGGCATAGAGGTATGCCAAATCGTTCATAACCGATGGTGACCCGCCGGACTTGCTTAACACTTCGTCTAGTAGACGGCTTGCATCATCGACGCGGCCTTTTGCCTCATAAAGCATGGCCAGACTGATGGCATTGGATGGAGAAGAATTGGTGCTGTACATCTTTTCCATTTCGACAATTGCTGAATCGGCTTTGCCTTGGGCGGAAAATACAACGGCCATCGCCCGATGTGGATCGCTCCACTCAGGGGCCAATTGGATAGCCTTGGCAAAAGCTTTTTCGGCTTCAGTAAGATTTTGGTGCTGGGCGTGAATCTTGCCTATAGAATAGAAAGCAAGAGGTGATGCCTGTCTTTTGGCGGCCTCCGATTCGACCAGAGCCATTCCGTTCTTGTAATCCCCTTTTTCCACGTATGCCGCCACAAGGACTGGAATGGCGTTTTCCCATCCATTTTGAGCGGAGAGGGCTCGTTTGAGCCAGTCAACCGCCTTATCGGACTTCGACTGCGCAAGCATTAGCTGTCCCAATTCAATGTAGCCGGCTGCAGAATCGGGAGCCAGCTTGACCATCTGGTGGAAATCCTGCTCTGCCTTCGCGAATTGCGACTGTGACGCCAGCACCTTTCCTCTGGTTCTAAGCAATACCAGGTTTTCAGGCTGCGTCTCCAGCCCCTGATCCAGGACCTTTATGGCCTGGTCCTGGTCCCCCTTGGCCAGTAGAATCCGGATGTACTCGAGTCTGAGGTCATTGTTTGCCGGGTTTGCCCTGATTGCATTATTAACAGTGTCTGCAGCCAGAGAATCCTTCTTGTTAAAAAACTGGCTCCTTGCCAAAAGGATCGTGGCTTGGGCATCCTCAGGCCGTGCCGATGCCGCCTGTTGCAGGTGTATTTCAGCCTCTTCGTAGTTGCCTCCATCCAGCAGCAGCCTGCCGAACAGAAGGTGGGCATCTGCATTGCCCTGGTCCTGCTTGAGCACCTCCCCGCAGATTTCAACGGCGGCACTTTTATCTCCCTTGTCGGCTATAATGGAAGCTTTCGTTAAGAGGAGCTTTTCTCTCTCGGCAGGCTTGATGCTGAGTTTGAGGGCTGTCTCGATACGTCCCAGCGCGGCTGCGCTATCCCCCTTTGACTCAAATACCCCAACCAGCGCCAACGTGGCTTCTACTTCGGCAGGTTCTTTCGACAGGATCGCTTCAAGGACTTGCTGCGCTTTTTCAGTCATTCCCTGCCGATGATAAAATCCCGCCCTGGCCTTGAGCATTTGGGGCTCATCGGGGAGCTTTTCATAGGCATCCTCAGCCTCCTTGAGCATCCGCAGCTCTTCGAAAACCCTTGCGCGCAAAAGAACGGTTGAGTTTTCCCCGCTGGCGTTCACCATTTCATCCAGTTCTTTAACCGCACGTTGCCTATCGCCATGTTCGGCGGCGAAACTGGCAAGAAACAGGTACGGGAAAAGCGCTTTGGGTTCAATATGCGAAGCTTTTACCGCGGCCTCTTCCATTGCTTTGAAATCTCCAACTGCCTTGAAGGAAATGGCAAACAGCCTCTGGACTTCAGCATTTGCCTCTGCGTCTTTGACAGTTCTTAACACTTCGATTGCCTGCTCGTACTGCTTAAGAGCAATGTGGGCGGACGCCTTGACAACAGCGATTCTGGTCTCGGAAGATTCGGGTTTAACGATTTTGGAGATTTCCTCCAGGGCCTTCTCCGGCTGGCCCGTGGAAAGGAGGGCTGCCACTTCCAGCCTGGCTTCATCAAGACCGGGGTCCAACTCCAAAGCCTCACTCAGGGTGCGATAAGCTGGAAGATACTCCTTCTGCCTCAACAAAGCCTTCCCCAACGCAAGGTGAGCGGCTGCGCTTTTTGGATCGAGCTGCAGAGCGTTCTTGTACTGAAGGATGGCCCGCACAGGATCGCCGTTTTCGATAAGCCGGTCCCCTCGAGTGATAAACCTCGCGGCCTTTTCCTCATTGCTGCTGCACCCGAAAACATAAAGCAGAAGAGGACTGCAAAGAAGAATTGTAAGTACACGGGTCCTCATATCAGTGTCGAACCTCCGTAACCGGGCCCGGATGCGTTCCGTCCGGCGGCATCGTGGGAGTTTGGCCGGCGAGCCCGGCAAAGTAGTTTGTTTATCGCGATCCGTAATCGCCGTTCATATCCTTTGGCCTGACATCATTGAAGACCAGGCCAAGGACCTTTTTACGGGGAACCATGTCCATGGTATTCTCTACGCTGATCCGGGAGGTGTGGCCCGCTCTTGCCACCAGGATTATGGAATCCACATACTCCGAGAAAACCAGCGCGTCAGGAAAACCGTTCATTGGCGGTGTGTCAAATACGATGTACCGATCCTCGTAGCGTTCTTTAAGTTCCTTGACCAAGGCTTCCATTCTCGAAGATCCGATCAGTTCCGGAGCCTGTAGAATCCTGCCCCCGGCAGGTAGGACGGTGAGTTTTTCGATCCCCGGGTTTATGAGAATGTCTTCAAGCCCGGCCCGGTCGGCGAAGAAAGAGGCCAGACCAGGCACTTCCGGATCCAGACCTAGAAGGGTGTGAATAGAGGGATTTCTGAAGTCGAGGTCCACCAGCAGGGTCGTCTGCCTCGAATCCCTGGCGATGCTGATCGCCAGGTTAGTTGCGACGAGGCTCTTTCCCTCACCTGCGTCAAACCCGGTGACCTGGATGGTAGTCCAACCCTGAGGCCGGGTCCGATTGAAAATCAGGGTCCTCAACATTTTGAATTGCTCGGCAACCCGGTCGCTATCATCGAGTATGATTCTGTTGTTCGACAAGGCCCCGGGGTGGACCGGAATCACTTTCGTCTTCGAATAAGCAGGACCGCAAACTCCCAGTTGTGGAAGCTTCGTCGCAATCCTGTCGCACATCCATTGTTCTGCTTTACTCCGCCCCCGGACGATTCGTCTAATCCATTGCATATCCATCCTTAACTCTAACTTGCCGAGTCTCATGGGATTTTCCTTTGAACCAGCCGGCCCAGCTTTGCGTAAACGATGTCCATATCCATGACGAAAAAGTGGAAGATCAGGATTGTGCAAATAACGCCGCACAGGCCGGCAACCCCCATGATCATCTTTCGTTTCCGTAAGGCGGCCAATTCCGCCTGATTTATTATTGCCGGTATGATCGAAATAACAGAAAGCCCACTTATTCTTTGAAGGGTTTCGATGTCATGAATCCTCTTGTCGGAAAATTCTCGTCCGGCAGCCGCTCCAACCGACAATCCTAACGCCAGGACGGCGCCGGCCAGCATTATGGCGACCCGGTTGGGTTTAGCCGGTTTTTCCGGCAGAAACGCCGGCTCAACGACCTGAAAGGATTCCCCCTTTTTTTCTTCTTCCATTCCTTGGGAAACTCTTGCGCCCAACAGCTTTTGCTCTATTGTGTTGCAGTTGATCTTGGCGGATTGGTACTCCGTATCCATCTCGGTAAACTGCTTTGCAACCTGGGGCATGGAGTGCAGCTTCTTTAAAAGGTCTTTAGTATCTTTTTCCAGTTGCTTCTTTTCGGCCTGAAGAGACGCAATGGAAACAGAAATCTTCTCCAGTTCCGACTTCATGGTGATATAGGCCGGGCTGGTCGGGGGCGCGTTCAGCTTCGAGTCTGCCTGCCCGTTTTTCTGCAACTCGGCCAACTCCGCCTTTATCTTCTCTATTTCCCGTTCGGTGCTCTGTACATCAGGATGTTTATCGGTGTAAGTGGATTTCAGGTTGGCCAGTTTGGTCTCGGCGGCCCTGAGTTTATCTGTCATCTGATCGAATCCCTGGCCCGCTTTACCTTCCGATTCCAAAAGGCTGATCTCCTGATCTTTTGCTATAATGGACGGATGGCTGGCGGAATACTTCGACAATGCCTCGGTACGTTCCAAGTGGACCTGCCGTAACCGTTCCGATGTGGTCAACACCCTGGAGGTGGCGCTGCCTGAATAGGGGTCCAACATTGCCTGGTCCCCTTTAAGAACCGAGCGCTGTTCTTCGAGGGAACGAATCTGCAAGTCGACGTCGTTAATACGCTGGCTGAATCTTTCCAGCTTCTGCATATTAAGGCTGGAATATGCCGGGAGTTCCTCCAGGTGCTCTTTCTCGAAAGCCGCGAGGCTGGTCTGCAACTCATCCACCCGCATTTTTTCCTGCTTGAGCTGTTCGGCCAAAAATTCGGTAGTGCCTCGAGCGACCTTTTGGCGCGACTCGAGGTTTTTTTCGAGGTAAAAGGAAACTATCTCGTTAGTTACAGCCTGAGCCTTACGGGGGTCCTCATCCTCGTAGGAGAGGGAAAAGGCGATAGTTAGGTTCTCCTTGTTAACTTCAGCATTGATCGTCTGAAATGAAATTCGCTTGCGGATTTCGTCCACTAATGCTTCGGTGGTGAGCTTTTTTGTTTTATCGGGAAGAAGATCGTACTTTTCCACCAGTTTCAGGATTTTCGAACGCGATGTCACTTCCTGGGTTATGGACTGAATCCGCTCCTGTGCAAATGTGGTAACGGTTGAAGGCACCAAGGCCGATGGTATCTGCTGGTTTAGGATGAGCACGGTTGCCGTTGACTTATAAATGTTGGGCAACACAACAGAAATAATTGCCGTCAATAGCAGCAGTGAGATAAGAGGCAAAAGGAACCAGCCTATTCGCCTCCGAAAAATCTGTTTTATCCTCGCAAATTCTTGTTCCTGCGCCATAATTTGATTCTGTCCTCAGTTTGAGCACGCCGCCGGGTAGAGTACAGTCTGCGGCGCGCGGACAACTTTAATCCCTCTGCACAAGCCTTTTACGTTCCGTCAAGCGCACTGTCCCAATGTGATTCCTGCCGATTATGACCGCTTCCGTCCTATTGTCTGTTGGCAAGGCCTAAGGATTTCAACAAAAACATGCGCGCGCTTTCAGGTTGCGCAAGGGCGACGACTCCAAGACCAGGCGCCGCTGATGGGCGCCGGGGCCGTCAAATTCCCTTGGCCGCAGAAAAGCAAAGAGTACTTTATTAAGATATCTTTACAGCTTCATGTCGATCCTGTGTATAATCGGTGAACTTGACGCGAGAGGGTGAGAGGCGCGTTTTCAATTGCGCCCTGTTTCGACACCTGAGTGCCCCATTGTGGGAGCCGTCAGGCAGGTGATGAGTCGTCGCCGAGGAAACAGTTCGGAAGACGGATTGAGGGCGTGAGAGGGCAAATCCAAGGGAACTTGTTCAGATGGTCCGGCGAGCAAGATCCATCGTTTTTGCCACTGTGTCCATAGTATAGCTAATCTGCTCCAGCGTATGCCTGCAACTTACAAAGAAACGCAATCGGGCAGCGCTGTCGGGCACGGCCGGATACACCATGGGCAAGACGTCAATGCCCTCGTTGAAGAGGGCTTGTGACAGTTTAATGGCCCTGAGAGACTCGCCAACAATTACCGGAATAATCGGCAAGCCGATGCTGGTACCGGTGTCTATACCCCTTTCCCGTGCCATATCCCATAGGGCCTTTGCCATGCCGCGCAGTTGGGTCACGCGTTGCGGCTCCTTCCTGAGAACTCGAATTGCCGCAAGGGCCGCAGCCGTATTCGCCGGTGTCATCCCAACACTGTACACGAAACCCGGAGACGTGTACTTAAGATACTCGATGAGTGCCTTACAACCCGCAATATAGCCTCCGCAACTTGCAAAGGACTTGCTCAGGGTGCCCATCCAAAGGTCCACATCGGTGGGGTTGACCGAAAAATGCTCGCCAATGCCGCGTCCGCATTCACCAAGCACACCGATGGAATGGGCTTCATCCACCATTAGCAGGGCTTTGTGGCGTTTCTTGACAGAAATGAATGCCGGCAGGTCGGGAACGTCCCCATCCATGCTATACATTCCTTCGATGGCAATGAGAACACGCCGGTAGCGTGATCGGCACTCATGCAGCATGCTATCCAGCGATTGCCAGTCGTTGTGGGGAAAGGCAAGGTGGCTGGCTCCCGAAAGTGCGCAACCCTGCAGCATGCTGTTATGGACAAGGGTATCATACACGATTAAGTCGGCCTTGCCAAAAAGATGCCCAACGGTTGTCACATTGGTTGCATGCCCACTCACGTATGCCAGGCATTCCTCAACCCCCAGCAGTTTGGCCAGTTCCGCCTCGAGTTCCCGGTGCAAGGGCCTTTCACCCGAAATGAGACGGCTCGCCGACACGGAGGTGCCGCAATGATCTATTGCTTCCTTGGCAGCCCGGGTAACTGAAGGATGCCCTGACAAGCCAAGATAGTTGTAGCTCGAAAAGCTTATAAAATCGCGCCCGTCGATGCGTGCAGTCTCCCGGTTAGTTCCATCATATACCCTGAAATAGGGGTTGGCGCCCGCGTATGTTTTAACGCTCTCCAGCACCTTTTGCAGGTTACGAAGTTCAGGAAACTCCTCGCAGAGGAAATGTTCCGGCTGTATCTGCCCAAGTTGGATTTCGGGCGTATGAGCTTCAATCGGGGTTTTCTTATTTGCACTGCAGCGGGAGAGCAAGCAGGACAGAGGTCCCGCGGCAGCATCGTTTCCTTTACCCGTCAACTGGCACAAAACATGAGCTGCCATATCGGAAATGGAAGCGCCCTGAAAGACCGCCTCGATGGGGATCGCCGCACCCGTGTCGGTCTCTATGCTTAATTTCAGTTCCACCGCCATCAGCGAATCGATTCCCAGTGCGCTAAGCGGTTTTTGTGGATCGATGCTGCCCGGCGAAACCCTGACGATCCTTGCCACCTTCTGCTGCAGATATGATTCGAGTCTGAGCAACAGGCATTCAGGAGGTTCATTCTTGAGTTTTTCCCACCAACCGGTAAAGTGCTCCTCGACAGGCAGTTCCTCTTGAACAGTTTCCGGCAAACCAATATTTTGGGCTATCACCTGCAAGGTTCCGCCCAGGAAAGCACTCCGGCACTCGTGACGCTGTATCTTGCCGCTCGGTGTTTTGGGAATACTGAACGTCTTGATCAGCACCATGGCATGGATTTGAAGTTCGTGTTGTTCGGACACGGCTTCACGGATGGCGCTGAATACCTCCTCCGCATTTAAATTTCGACGATATCTGGCCTTGACCTCATGGACCACCACCAAGTGTTCCAGGCCGCCGGAATCGATTGAGAAAACGGCTCCGCAACCACTCTGCAGGGCGGGATGACTTTTCTCAACCGTCAATTCGATGTCCTGCGGGTAATGGTTTCGCCCTCGTATGATGATCAGATCTTTGATACGACCCGTAACGAATAGTTCATTGTTATAGATGAATCCCAGGTCTCCGGTGCGCAAAAACGGCCCCTCGCCGGTGTCGGCAAGTGTTGCACCGAAACTTTCCCGGGTTTCTTCAGGGTGGTCCCAGTAACCTTTCGCAACGCTCGGTCCCGCCACCCATACTTCTCCAATCTCCCCCGGGTTTCGTTTGGTACGCATCTCAGGATCAACAATCAGAAACCCTTGTTCGGATATGGCGCCTCCGCATCCCACCAGCGCCCGTCCGTTGCTCTTGCCACACGTGTCCGAAAGGAGCCGGCACGCCGGCAAAGCCTGTGCGCCGGTACGCAGTATGGTGGGTTCGGCCTTTTTGATGCGAGCCGACACCAGCAGCGTCGCTTCGGCAAGGCCGTAGCATAAAAGGAACGATCTGCGCTGAAAGCCATAAGGTCCGAAAGCGGCGACAAACAGATCGAGTGTTTCGGCTCGAACCGGCTCTGCCCCGTTAAAGGCGACATCCCAGCAGCTTAGATCGAGCCCTTTTCGCAGCTCCGGCTCAATCTTGCTCACGCAAAGATCGTAGGCAAAGTTCGGGCCGCCGCTGATCGTCGCTCGATAGCGGCTTATGGCTTCGAGCCATCGAACGGGTTTCTGCAGGAAATGAAAGGCGGACATTAGTACAATGGGGCTGGCAAAATAGAGGGGGGCAATGACGCCTCCCACCAATCCCATATCATGGTAAGGCGGGAGCCACATTACTCCACAGGTTTTCGGCGCTTGTACAAAACTGGTGCGGATAAGGGAAACATTGTCGAAAAGGTTCCCATGGCTTATCATGGCTCCTTTGGGTTTTCCTGTAGAACCTGACGTGTACTGGAGAAGCGCAATCGAGTCGCTGTCGAGCACGGGTTCACGCCATGCGGCAGCCGCAACGGCGGGAATGTCATCGATTGATAGGTGTTGCAACTCGGACAGCATCGGATTTAACGAGGAGCGCTGTTTCATCTTTTCGATTATCGAGGATGTGGCCAGAACGAAATTCGCCCTCGAGTCCTCCACTATAGCTTCAAGTCTTGCCTGGGTCTGAGCGTTGTGAGGAGGGTAGGCCGGAACTGCGATCATGCCCGCACAGATCGATCCGAAAAAAGCGGTGATAAACTCAAAGCCCGGGGGACACAGCAGGAGGACCCTGTCACCGGGCCGCCCGAGCGACTGGAGCATGGAGGCGATAGCCAGCGTCCTGCATTCCAGTTCCCGATAGGTCAGGTTGACCGTCTGTGTCTCTCCGTCCAGCAGGTAAGTGTATAGGGTTTGTTCCCCGAGTTCCTCAGCCCTCCTGCGCAGTATAGTCGGCAGAGTCGCAAGGTGCGGCCACTCACCCGATGCGCTGTGATCCAAAGTTCGCGCAGCAATGTTGTGCATGCAATTATTATCCCGACAGCAGAAAAACGCAGCAAAAGGGGAACATGCCGCAAAACGGCAAAGCCCAACAAACCAGATCTCCCCTCCGGTTTGAAATGACCGCCCCTTCTTCTCGGCTTACTACCAAATCTTTCAGTTAATGTAAATCCATTATGTTATAAAGCGGATATAATTCCCAATAATACAAGGGTCGGAAACAAGATGGCATAATATTTTTTGTGCTGTCATGGTCCTTCATTACCTCCCTGCGAAAGGAGCGCTCGTTTGCAGACGGTTATGCTAACCGGTGCTACCGGATTCATCGGGTCACATGTGGCTGAAAGACTTTTGCGGGAAAACGTTTGCGTCCGTCTCTGGGTCAGGAGGAGAAACGACCTGATTACTTCACTGGAACGGGCAGGCGCCAGGGTCTATGTCGGACAATCCAATGATCGCGCAACGCTCAAAGAGTCTTTGCAAGGGGCCGATTCGGTCATCCACTGCGCAGGAGCCGTCCGGGCCTTGAACGAGGAGCAGTACTTCGAAGCAAACATAAGTCTGACGCAACGCATACTGGAATTGCTCAAAGCACCGCAGGTGATGATTTTGATAAGCTCTCGGGCGGCCGCCGGACCGTCCGGACCTTACGTGCCATTGGATGAAGACGCCGTACCTCGTCCCGTCAGCCATTACGGCAGGAGCAAGCTGGCGGCCGAGGAGCGCGTAAAACAATGGGGTGGGGCAAATGACGGCAACTTCACTATTCTGCGTCCGGGTGTCGTCTACGGTCCCAGAGAAAGAGACCTATATAATTATTTCAAGTGTATCAAAAGAGGTCTTCTGCCGCTATTCGACAGCGGCCGTCAGCAGATTGCCATTATCCACGTGGAGGACCTGGTCAATGCCATTGCGGCCTCTTCCCAACACTCACACTCCGGAGAAGTTTATTTCGTTTCCAACGATCATGCCTGTTCGTTGAAGGACATTGGATATGCAATCCGGGAAGCTTTCCATAAGACCCGCCTGGTTGATCTCAATTTGCCGGTGTTCGTGCTCGATTCTCTTGCCGTCTTCCTCGATGCCGCTTCGCAGGTCACGAGAAGACCGGCGATCTTAAGCTGTGAAAAAGTCCTGGAAATTAAACAACCGGCCTGGCTGTGCAGTAACGGCAAAATCAAAGAAAAACTTGGATGGGAGCCGTGCATTCCTTTGAAGGAAGGGATAAGGCTGACCGCAGAGTGGTATGTTGAGCAAGGGTGGCTGTAGCGACAGAGGCTTCACTTTCCGCCGCCGGAAGGTTTGAAGAATCATTCAGAAAACAATAGGGTCCTCATGGTGTTTCAGAGGTCCTTCCCATAGACTCGGAAACGTTTGTAAAGTTGACCTCCCAGCTTTTCGCACTCCGTCCTCATTTGTTTATTCGTTTCCATAATGTGATGGGAGTCGTACACTTCCATGCCTGCCTCGCGGGCTGAGAGAAACATTTTGCCCGTCAAGAGCCCGATCAGCCCTAGTCCGCGATACTCTTCCTTAACAGCCGTAAGGAGCAGATCAAGCTGCCTGGCTGTATTTCGAGCCCGCAAAATTTTCAGGAAGCCGAAGGGAAACAAGCGGCCGCGGGCTTGCTGAATGCCTTCGGTTATATCCGGAATGGCAATCATAAAGCCCACCGCCTCGCTACCTTTTGCAATCACCTTGAGGAAACGCGGGTCTAGTAGCGGCATATACTGCTTCACGAGGACATCCATTTCATCTTCATTTAACGGGTCGTAGCCATAAATACCTCTGGCCGTGTAGCATTCGTTCATCAGGCGGAAAACCGCTTTAGCCCACTTAGCGGCAGCTTTTTTCGTTTTGAGTTCGATGAGTTCAACGTTGCCTCTCCTGAGGATCCGTTCAATGACCTTCTCCAGCACCGCAAGACGTCTATGCAATTCCGGGTTTGTTCTGGACATTCTGTAAGTCACGTAGTCTATATCTTTGCTGTATCCGGCGCTTTCGACAAAACGCAGCATCCACTCAAAGTTGCAATAGGTGACCAGGGCGGCGCGATGTTCAAAACCTTCAATAAGAAATCCCTCCGGATCCTGATCGGAAAAACCGTACGGGCCAACGATCTTAGTCATGCCTTTTTCCCGGGACCAGTCCTCGACAGCGGCCAGGAGAGCATGAACGGTCCGTTCCTCCTCCCAGGTTTCCAGGTACGCAAATCGCGCTGTTTTTTCCTCCCGGAGATCATTATAGCGATGGTTGATAATCCCCATGATTCGACCGGCAACCTCTTTACCCCTGCGGGCCAGCAGAAGGACCGTATCGCTATAAGAAAACGCCGGATTTTTTCGCGGATCGAAGTATTGCCATTCATGCATATACAGGGGAGGAACCCATGAGTGGTGATTGGAATGGATTTTCTCTGGCAGATAAATAAACTGCTTCAGTTCGCTGCGGTTGGTTGCCGGAAGTATTTCTAAATCCACTTTGGGGCGTCCTCTTAAGGTCAATACTGTTCACGTAAGTACAAATTCAGTGCAGGGTTTGGCCTTACCGGTTTCTGGCGCCGGAGGTAATTTGCCGGTGGGCAAAATCCCTGAATCGAGACAAGTCGTCTGCCCACCCGCAGGCATCGAGGTAGTTTATCATGCGGCTGGGGTTGGTCCGGTACATGCCCACCAATTGGCGCCAGAACTGATATCTGCTCGATGAGCGCACTCCCTGGCGCCAAAAAAACTTCGTAATACCCCATGGTCCCAGCATCTTGCGCGATGAAGCAATGGGTTCAACGGGCGCCAGGGAAGGCACCTTTTCCCCTTTTTGACGGGCCAGCGCGAGCCGGGTAGGCCTCATGGCCAGAAAGTACCGGTAGGCGCGACGGAGATAGGTCGAAGGGTCGTAGAGCCGGTTCACCGCTTGCAGATATTCGCCGATTATTTGCGATTCGGGGCGGGTCGGAACATAGTTGAGCTTCGCGGCCATAAAAGTGCCGTCATTCTTATCCTCCAGGAGCCTTCCTTCTCGTTTGAGGCGGTCCCACAGACACGTATTAGGAAGAATACTCAAGGTGTTCAGCGTCACCATTGGAATGCCGAGTTCCTCCACGAATTCGCAGATCCTGTTTCCGGCCCCTTCACTCTCCTGATCGAAACCGATGATAAAACTGGCAATAACGGACAGGCCGTTGCGATTCAAATTGCTCAAGGATTGGGCCAGCGGATGGCGGATATTCTGGTGCTTGCGGGTAAGAGCCAGCACATTCTCGTCGGGAGATTCAACTCCCACCACAATGCGACTGATATTAGCCTCCGTCAGTAGATCGATCAGATCGCTATCCTGTCCCAGATTCACCGAGGCCTGGGTCGTGAAAGAGAACGGTTCCCCATGATTCTTCATCCAGGGGATCAACTTATGAAGGACGGCGTGAGCGTGTTTTTTGTCACCGACAAAATTATCGTCGCATATAAACACTTCACTCCGCCATCCTAAGCTGTAGAGGGTCTCCAGCTCACTTAGAACCTGATCGGGGGTCTTATGACGGGTTTTGCGGCCGTAAAGGTGTACAACGTCACAAAACTCGCACTCAAAAGGGCATCCGCGTGAAGTCTGAATTGCAAGTGTCGTGTAGTCGTCGAAGCTAAGGAGATCAAAACGAGGGACCGGGGATTTCGTCAAATCCGGCTTGACCGGCTCTTCGAATACTGCGCTCTTTGCCCCGTCGCTCAATGCGGCAAGAAACAACGGCATCGTGTTTTCAGCCTCACCCCGGATGAGGAAATCGACTCCGGCGTCGAGAACTTCCTCCGGAACCGAAGTCGGATATGCTCCGCCGGCCACGGTGGTCTTTCCTCTTTTTCCGGCCTCGCGAATCAAGGCAAACAGGCTCTCCTTTTGCACGAGCATGGCGGAAATCATTACCAGGTCCGCCCACTCCCAGTCCTGTTCGGTTAATTTTCGAGTGTTCAAATCGACCAGCCGCAGTTCCCATTCAGCGGGAAGCAGCGCTGCGACGGTAATAAGTCCGAGTGGGGGCGCCATTGCTTTGGCGTCGTTAAGTTTACATGTCTGTTCGAACGTCCAGAAACAAACCGGAAGTTCAGGGTTGACCAATAAGGCTCTCATTATTTCCCCCATGTCGCGATGAGAAATCAGTTCCCTCTGATTCCCTTGACACGTCCCTTCCAGGTTACCCGGTATGTAATCCCCCGCCAATGAATTTCCTGGACTAAAAGGGTCCTGAAATGACACCAGGCGATAACCGTCAGTGTGACAAAAACCGAAATCAGCCAGCGCCACCGGGACCCGGGGGCGGGATGAAACGTTCTCAGGAAAGCCCCCGCTGCGCCCACTGCCGCAAGAAACGCCAGGGACAGGAAAACATTGGCTGCGGGGATCAACCCAAGTAACCAGGCGATACATTGTATGGCGCTAAGAACCAGCAGGGCCGCCATGAAGTACAAAACGATTCCGGCAGCGGCCCAACTGACCGGCAGGCAGAACTTGAGAAACAGCAACTGGCGGATGAACCACCCGCTCCAACCGGACATCGTTTCATTCCGCAGGGGAGTGGAAAGGCAGGCAGCGGGGACAAGAAAGGCCTTTATCCCGGCCTGTCTTAGAGGCTTTACCAGGGAGATGTCATCCACCACATTGCCGGCCCACAATTCCGCCACTCTCAACTCCCGAAAAACGCTACGCTCGAAAGCAGCCGCACCTCCCCATGGTTCTGTAAGCCAAGGCATGCCTTGAGTGAGATACATACCCAGGACGTTAACCGCTCTACCCACGGTCGCGAGTCTTCGGTCCTTGGGAATAACATGGTGGTATGCCGTTGTCACCTCAACCTGCCGCAGCACTATGGGCGCAACTAAAGTCTTCAGCCAGCCCGGCGGGGCCAAATGGCCACAGTCGCAAAATACAAGTATGCGACAGGCGGCATCCGCTTCTCTCACTCCAGCCAGCAGATTATGGTTCTTTTGGCCGCATGCTGCGGCTCTTCCGCCGCATACATGCCTTGCAAACGGATAGTCCCGGATCTCCCGGCTAATAACTGCGGCAGCCGGATCATCCATGCCGCGCGTAACGAAGAGCAGTTCGAACGCGGGGTAATCCTGACTGACAAGCGCGCGTATGGCGGCCGCCATCGCCGGGTCCGACCCGGTTGCCGGAACAATTACACTGATCGGAGGCCATGACTTCTCCGGGAGTGACAGGTGATCTGCGCCGCGTGTCCGCAGATTCCACCTGCCGGATAAAACGAAGAGGGCCACACCCAGGAACATGGAACCCATAGAGAATAGCAGATACTTATTCAAGGCGGACCGATTTCTCTTTCAGGTGTAAATTAGGAGTAACTTCACAATGAAAACATGCTGTTTCCAGAAGTTTCAACGCATGTGGAAGATAGCAGACGACCGGCAGCAAAGCAAGTAGAACGCTAAGCAGGTGATAACTCCTTGCCTTCCGCCCATATTTCCCGCTATCGTTAAACGAAGACAGGCTAACGCTTCCAATGCCTTCAATATGAAAATCTCAGTTTGCTTCCAAACGGATGGCTAAATGTTCCGTTTGGGTAGATCACCATTTCATGCGCGCGTGTGAACCGGTCAATAACGAATTATCGTTCACGCTGAGAGGGAATGCATAATGAAAACTATCGTAATGACGGGCGGCACGTCCGGATTAGGTGCAGTCGCCGCACAACAACTGCTGCGGACACCGAACACGCGGCTGCTGATCGGCGCGCGCCGTCAGGGACCCGCTAAGGCCGAGACATTGTCGCTGGAGTTGGCTCGGCTCGCAAGTGTGCGCGAATTCGCCGAGGCGGTGAGCGGCAGATTGGGCGCTACAGAGATCGACGCGCTCGTACTTAATGCCGGCCTGCAATTCCCGAACACCGACCAGCGAACAGAGGACGGATTCGAGACGACCTTCGCGGTCAATCACCTTGCGCATTACTTGTTGCTGCGGCTCTTGCTGCCCAAGCTCGCACAGGGCGCGATCGTGGTGGTCACGACCAGCGACACCCACGACCCGCAGATCAATCCCATCGCGCCGCCACGCCATGCCGACGCACGACAATTGGCGCACCCACGTCGTGAACCGGGTGAGAGGCCAAGGCCCTTGATCGAGGGATTTCGAGCCTACTCGACGTCGAAACTTTGCAATATCCTGACCGTTCGCGCGCTGGCGGCATCGCCTGACGCTAGTGTGCGTGGCCTGCGAGTGATCGCCTACAATCCCGGTTTTACCCCCGGCACTGCGCTCATTCGCACTCAGATTTGGCCAGTCCGTTTTCTGATGGGGCCGCTCATGGCGATCCTGCGCCCTATCTTCCGCTTCAACACCATCGCCCAAGCCGGTGGCGTTCTCGCGGCACTAACCCTTGGCAGGATCGAGCCCCCCGCGGGACGGATTTTTGCCTCGCTCATTAATCGCCGTCTTGCCTGGCCCGATCCTTCCGAACTAGCCCGGCGCGACGATGTGATGAAAGCCCTCTGGCGCGACAGCGCCGCGTTGGTCGGGGTCTCCGAGTAGGTATGACTGCGCCTGGCGCACGCGTCATCGCCTTCAGTGGTCGATCAGGGACTGTGATGCCCAACCCATCAATCCACCTGATCTGCGCGAAAAGCCGCGCAGGCCGGTGATTTCAAACGTTCGCCAAGAACATTTCGTTCATCCTCTCAAACCCTTGTCGATGAAAATAATATTAGCTGAGGTCGGTAGGAAACTCTAGAGGCTAACTAACGATCGGGCCAAGGTAACTTCTCGCTATTTACAGATTAATTTTTCGGAAACAGGCGTTTTTTCCTGCCGGGGCTTATTTGAGCGCTGATGGGACACATTCAAACCCGCCGGGTGCATCGCCCCTTAATAAGTCCTGGGCCCCACCGTTTGGCAGCGTCAATCCCGGCCGGCGGTTCCACCGCCTTTTACTACTCGAATCCCCTCCATCCGGAACACGGCGGGGAACAGACCGTCATCGAGAAGGGCAAACCGGGACCGGGAGCGGGTGAGCTCGGCAATGAAGGCCCCAAAGGGTTCGAAATACACTTTGCCTTTTCTCAATGTTTCTTCCGAGAAATCCTCATCGCGGACAACGAGATATTCGATCCCGTTTCGTTTACAGAAGGCCCGGATTTCCTCCGCATTGTCGGAATAGTAAGCTCTGAAAAAGTCGAAGCTTCTCGCCTTGATGACGCTCCAATAAGGCTCGATCCATGCGTGGGACAGTTTATAGGTGACAAAGGCCTTACGCCTGGAAAAGGTTACGACATTGTCCATGACTTCGGGGTGTCCAGCAATGGTGGCATCCATCGGAGTGGTGGAAAGGAAGCGGTACAGGGGAGCGCCGGCAGAGTAGTCATAAAGCTCCACGTTATGCAGGCGCACCGCACCAAGGAGCGCGAGCAGCAGAAACAGAGCCGGAAAAACGAAGCGGGTCAAATTCAGAGAGTCGATGACGATTCTGAGACACAATGCAAAAGCCAGACAGTAAAGTATAGTCAGTGACGACTCGATATAGCGGCTTGGCACGAAAAGTTTGAGCGGTATGCAGAAAGCCAGGACATAGAGTGTGAAGGATGCAGCCATGAGATACCCGAAGACCCGAAATCCTGCCCAGTGAACGCTCTTTTTTGTGGTCCTAGCCATTGCGAAGACGCCAATGACCACGATGGCGGCGGCGCTGATCCATCCAAAAACGGGACCCCACTCATGAAAAGGCAGAATGAAACTCCAATGTTCGATCAATTCCAGATAGAAAGGGCGAAGGATTTCATACCGCCCGGCGGCGGTGTATTCGACCTTCCCGGCGATCTTCTGCATCCCGACGAGGCTGCCGAATGCGAATGAATTGAGGACCACGTATTTGAGGAGCATGATGCACACGCCGGCCGCCAACGGAAGAACGGAAAGAAAAAGCTTCCCGAAAGAAGGGGCGGCGCCCGCTTCGGGTTTCAAGCCGAGCGCGGCCCGGTCATGAATGCACGATCCATGAGGCTCCATGCGGGATGGCGCCGGATATTTCCGGCCCGGCTCCTTTTCACGCCGGCGCGTCCTATGCTGAAGAACGGATTTTACGCTCAGATGCGCTAAGTACAGTAAGTGCGTTGCCAGGCAAAGCAGAAAAATGTAAGGGAGGAAAATCGATTGCAGCATAATGACAACTGAGGCGGCCAGCAGGCGACTCTCGGCAATCAGGCAGAGATAGGCTAATAAGAGAGGAAAGGCGAAAGCCCGGGGTAGACCGCCTGACATGTTTCCCAGGAAAGATCCGAAAAGGAAATAGACGGCAACAGCCAGCAGAGCCGTAAGATCGTCGCGAAACACCAGGGATAAGCGGTAGATCAAAAGAGCGGATAGAACAAACAGGAACCCCGTGACGACTTTGGTGAACTGCACCGGGTTCATTAATCCGGAAGCGACCCGGTATATGGCGATCACTCCCCATGAAACGTAATTGCTGGCATACCCGGCCAGATAATCATGAGGGTAGAGGCCCGGTTCGCTCCATTTCTGCATCCAGAAGATCTGTTGGCGAACGTCGTCATTGATGACGTAAGGGGATGCTAATGCCTGCCAGTGTGCGATGACATAGACTGCTAAAGCGGTTGCCGTTATGTACAGCACGTGTGTGGTATGTTTAGATCTCAACACTTACCCGCCGTTTTCAAAAGCGCGTTTTCAGTAAGTTTTACTATTTGCCTGAGAGAATAATGCCTGACGGCCCGTTCCCGTCCTTTAAGGCCCATTTCATTCCTCAGTTCGGCATCGCTCAGTATCCTGACCAGGGCTTCGGCGAGCGCTACGGGATCGCGGGCGGGGACAACGAGGCCAGTGACCCCGGCCTGGACCGGTTCCGCAGCGCCTCCGGCCATGGGGACAACAACCGGCAGCCCCATCGACATCGCCTCGAGCACTGCATTAGGAAATCCTTCCGACCTGGAGGGGAGCGCGTAAACCCAGGCCCTGCTCAAATAAGGCCTCACATCCCGTGTCCCGGCAATATGGGTGACGTACTCCCCGAGAGAATTGGATTCGATGAACCGAAGGAACCTGCCCTTTAAATAACCGTCTCCTACCACAATCAGGCGTGCCTCGGAAATCTTTTCGAGCACCTGCTTAAAAGCGTGAAGAAGGTTCAGGGGGTCCTTTTCCTTAACAAGACGCCCTACATAGACTATTGTTGGGTGCAGATCCCCGGGCCGGCCGTCAGGAGCGTAATAGTCATTATCCACACCGTTCGGAATGACTGCAATACGATTCGGGTCAACCCCGTGTATTTTAACGATAGATTTCTTCAGGGCTTCAGCGTTCGCTATGATTAGATCGCTCAAGAACCAGAGCAAAGATTCGTATTGCTGACCTCTGTACCCCCGCTGGCTCGATACGATGACGGGGATTCCAATTATCCGTCCAAAGAGCCGTCCCCAGATACCCGGAACCGGACTGATCGTGTACAGGATTGCGGGTCTTTCTTTCTTTAGCCTTGAATAAAGCCGGCCAAGGGCTCTCGGAGTCACCCTCGAATCCCTGGTGAGATAGACGACCTTTTGACCTGTTGCCATGGCCATCGGGGCCATATCATCGCCTTTTCGCAGCACCCATAGTTCGAGGTCAAACAACTCTCTGTCGAGATGCTCAAGAAGATGCAACACATAGCGCTGGGACCCGCCAAACTCCAGGTCTTGAACAAGCAGGACCGTCTTTATTGGATAGGATTTTTCGAAGGTCACGGGATCGATCCGGCCGCTGCGTTGCCCTGCACAGGCTGACGCGCCGATGGACCAGGTTGTTGCCCGCATTTAGCACCGGCCGCATTACTATAGAGGTCGATAATCTTACCGGCATTTTTTACCGGATCGAAAAGATCAAGAACGAGGCTTCTTCCTCGCTCGGCCATTGCCAATGAACCGTCCCGGTCGATCAGCACCTTTCGGACAGCTTCGGCGAGGGCTCGGGGGTCGCGCGCCGGAACCAGCAACCCGGTCTTACGGTCGACAATTACTTCGCTTATCGCTGAAACGTTTGTCGCAACCACGGGCAGGCGATGAATAAGGGCTTCCATGATAACGTTCGGGATGCCGTCCCGGTCTCCGGTCCGATGAACGACGCATGGCGCAACGAAAACGTCAACAGAACAGAAAAGATCGGAAATAGCGTCGTGGGAAACAAAGCCGGGGAAAGACACCCGGCGCTTAAGCCCCAGTGTTCGGGCAAGCATTTTTAATTGAGGACCTCTGGGACCAGACCCCGCAATAACAAGTTGAAAATCAAGTCCCTCTTCATCCAGCCTCTTCGCGGCCCTGAGCAGTACATCAAAGCCTTTTATGGCCACGAACCGGCCGGCCGCAAGTATTCTGAAGGGAGGGGCCATAAGGGCAGGGGCTTCCCGGAAGTTTCTCATGGTCAGCCCGTTATATGTTAGCTTGAGTTTGCTGGAATTTGTAGTAAATTCAGCTAGATAATCCAAGTTTTTTCTATTATTGGTCCTTACAAAAGCGGCGTTTTCAATCTTTTCCTTCAATGCCCCGTCGGGCGGATAGATGTCCCCGGCCCTGCCGGTAAAGCTGAAAGGTATGCCGGTGAGCCTGGAGGCTATCCAGGCAGCCGTTGCGGGTCCCATGGCCCATGGTGCATGGATGTGATCGAAATTTTCATTTTCGAACATCCGGGCAAGAGTAAAGGCGCACAGGAAAGCGAAGATGTTTTCGCCCCCGAATTCCAGCGTTTTCCATCTCCTGATCGGGACCGTGCCGAAGAGTTCCCTTACCAGCGCCGGTTTTTTCCGGCACCAGTAGGCAATGTCGCCCGGCAGCCGCCTGATCGCGGGTATCCCCAGGCGCCTGACGTCCCTGTAGGCCAGCATCTCCAAAGATAGTTTCCGGCTCAGTTGCCCGTAAAGCGTGAAGACTTCGACAGGCAGGCCAAGTCGCCGCAAATTGACGACTTCCCGAAAGATAAAGGTTTCGGAAGGCTTAGGAAACCATAATAGAATGTAGGCGGTTTTGGGCAGTTTCAAGTCGGCATGGCCTCGGTCTTGGACTCGATTTCAACTTCTCCAAGCTTTTCCTTTAATTTTGCCGCAATTTGTTCATTCCCGCAGAAATCTCCTTTGCCGATGTTGCCCCGGTATTCGGCGAGCTTTTCCTCAAAGCGCGCCAGACACGAAATGCGCGGAACAGCTTCCAGGGTATAGTCGCCATAATTAAGCTTCCTTAGCATGCCAGCATTGAAAAACTGCTCATATGCCATATGAATCGGATAAGAAAAAACCGGTTTCCCTAGAAAAAGGGCTTCTGAGATCAGGTTATGGCCTCCATTGGATATAACATAACGACAGGTTGCAAGGTCCCTCAAAAGACCGATTCTGGATGGCGGCCTGAAAACTATGTTCCTTGTGCCGGGCTTTTCTCCATGGCCGTAGACTATGTAACGATTTCCGGATTTTTCCAGCTCAGGGACCAGTTTGCTGAAAGTCGGAGAGGACTGGTAGACCAAAACGTGCTCTCCGTCTGCGGACTGGACATCTCTCAGGTCTTTTCGCAAGACTGGGGGAAAAACGTCGGTCGTCTTGGGATCTCGCGGCGGGAATTGGTAAAATGAGCTTATGAAATAATGATCGGCCTTGCTAAACATCAATTTCAGAGGCAGCGCATAAAGAAATCGGCTGAGCATCTGTCCCCTTGGAGTTTCAAATCGAAGTTTGGTCAGAAAATGATGATTGTCGAGGCTGATGCACGTAATCCCCAGCTCTTTAGCGATAATGGAGGTAAAGTATTCGTAGGCCGTTATGGCCAGGCACGGTGAAAATCGCTCGATTTGGGCGATAATCCGCCTGACAGAGAGGTTTTTTCCAAGCAGAATTTTAGATCCGTTCCTGAGAGTGGCTGCAACGTCGACTTTGTTATTCACATAAAGAGTTGCAGGGAGAGGTACCTCCAGGAACGAAAATCCCATTTTGACCACTTCACGGACCGTCCCGGCGCCCAGGAACAGATACTCGTGTTGAGGGGCCAGCTCCGCTAGGGCTAAAGCCTGACTCAAATGCCCATAGGCATCACCCATTACCCCGACAATGATCCTGGCCAAATAAAAAAACCCTCCGGCCCGCATCAACACCGATGCCGGCACAATCGATAACGCCCGGCTAAATCAACCGCATAATCGCATAATCCCGTGAAGCACGTCAATGTTCCGAAAGAAGTGGACAAACTTTGAATCATCACGGTCCGCCGGTCCGGTGCCCCTTCTTCGCATACGGGTTTGCAGCCAGGTACTCCGTCAGGTGTTTCTGCCTGTGGACGAAACTGCACTTTAAACAAGGATGCTGTAAGTTAGAGGCCAACTCGCCTGCCGCCGGTTTGTTGAACATTTTTCTGGCTTCAATATACCTTTGGCTCGTGTTTTCCATGCATGAAATATGGGCAAAATCGTCATCTTTAAAGTATAGAAGACAACATGGCGCAATCCCACCATCAGAATTTATCACGATTGTTCTCCATAATTGACAGCACAATCCACCGGTGCCGTGATACAGCAGCTTTTTCTTTTCTTCATCCATTTGGATAATTTCTTCTTCGGGTCCACCGGCTATATGGGACCTGAATATATCAACACCGATTTCACCGGCTAAACGAAGTGCTCCCGGAACCTGATGAGCATTATACTTAAAAGTCAAGTACTTTAGCTCTATGATCGGGTTAAAAAGATGCATCCTTTTTCTGTAGTCGATAAGATGTTTCAAGTTTTCTATAACTAAAGAAAGATTTCCTCTCCTGTGATATCGCTCATAAATCTCCTGAGTTGTGCCGGATATGCTTACAATAAGCACATCCAAACCAGCATCGCATAACTCTTCGAGAGTGGACCTATTCCTTATATTCAAATTTGACGATATCTGATGAAATATCCTCCTTTCATGAAATAGGTGCACAATGTCGGATATTCTTGGGTGCAATAATGATTCGCCCCAATTAAACAGGTCGGCCGCAATCAGGTATTTTCCATAACAATCGAGGAATGTTTTGACCAAACCAACGTCGATTATTCGTTCCGTGCGTCCGCTGGTCTGCCTCCGGCCAGTAGGGCAATAGGGGCATTCCAGATTACATGCGTTGCTGATATCAACTACTGCATGGAAGGGAGATCCTCTTGGCAAACTGGCCCTTTTGAGTCTTTCGTACTCTCGCGTCAAAAAGTTCGCAACCTTTGATTGAGTTAGATATTTAACTATTCCAAGCGAATATGAAATTACATCTCTTGCGTCCCCGAACTGTTCCGGAACAACAGATATAGCTTTATAGACAAGCTTGTTCAGAAGATCGTTTCTGTTTACCGGCATGGATCAAGCCTGACATTTTGTGGAAAGCGGAAAATTACACCCTGAGCAATAGGTGAGCGTGACCACCGGCGAAATCCCCGGGAGCCTTTAGGGATCGGATTCCACCCCGGAAAGCACTTGGCTGGATGCGGCTCGTTCGGGAAGTTTCAATCGCTCATCTGCCTTAGAGCATAGTATCAGAGAGTTGAGGCGAATGCAGCGTCGTTTTCATGTGTAGTCACGCATACTTCGTACTCCCGGGCGAATGCTGCTAAACTTCAGAACAAACTGGATCAGAAGTGAGGAAAACCTTGAACCACCTTAAGTTAACAGCATTGTCCCGGGCCGATTCAATGAAGCATATAACCCTTTTTTATCACCCTGTTAAGTCAGCCTACTATTAAAGCGCCGGTTTTGGTATACTCTTTTTTACTGCCGGGCGGGGCAGCCAGGACAGAACAGGAAGGGATAGAAGAACAATTGCGATGCGCAAACCCTGAGAAAGGTCAAGCCGGCCACGGCATAGTCACCAGGTTTGCTCATCTGCTGAGCGCATTCTTCGTGCGCGAGGTCCTCCAAGCTATCTTCCTGGTCTATCTGGCCCGGAAGAGCACTACATCTTACGGCCAGTTCATGCTCGCCATAAGTCTGGGCCAAATCCTTTTATTCATATCGGAATTCGGCATAAACCAGCATCTGGTCTCACTCCTGGTGCGAGATGGCGGCGCCGGCGCCTTGAGTCGAGTCACCTCTCTGAAGGCAGGACTCCTTGGACTTGGGGGGCTGGGCATTGCCAGTTTCATTTTCTGGCAGGACTACCCGCCCGTACTTGCCGCCGTGGTGCTCATCCTCGGGGCCGGAGTGGGGCTGGAAGCCCTGGCAAACTCATTTTTTGTTTCCTTCCAGGTCCGGGGCCGGCAAGACCTTGAAAGCAGGGTCAGGATTGTCTCCGCTGCTCTGGGTTTCGGCTATGGCATCATAGCTGTTCTGCTCGGGGCCGCCCCGGTAACCGTGGCCTTCTACAAGCTCATTGAAACTTTGTCAAACCTGGGCGCGGTGATCTTTCTGGCCGGTAGACAAATGAATGTGCGGCTACACTGGATCAAGCTCCGGGAGGTTTGGGATACAGGCCGCAAAAGCATGATCTTAACCCTGATGGCCATATCGGGCATACTCTACAATAAAGTCAACATCTTCTTTCTGCAGCATTCCGCCGGAGCGGAGGGAGTAGCCCAATACAGCGCCACGTGGCAGTTGGTCGACGGCATCTCATACCTCGTTTCGGGTCTGTTGCTGCGCAATATTCTTTTTCCGCTTTTTTCCGGCCTTTGGGAGAGGGACAGCAAAGAGTTCCGGCGCATAGCCCGAAGCTCGGCAAGCTGGCTGCTTGCGGCTGCTTTGCCGACTATGTTCGTCCTCTTTTGTGAGAGCGACCGGCTGATCCCGCTGATATACGGCCCTGAGTATACCAGCGCGATCTGGACGCAGAAGATCCTGGCGATAACTGTGTTGATTAGCTTTGTACATAATCTGGCCGCCGATATCATGGTCAGCATAAAAAAAGAAAAACTGCTTCTGTCGATCTATATCATTGGTCTGTTTGCCAATATAGCTTTCTGTGCCGTACTGATCCCGGCTTCGCCCTTAATGGGGACCGTGCTGGCGATCGTTTTCACCAAGGCGCTGGTCGGCTTAATGACCGTTTCGTATTGCCAGCGCCGACTTAGAATGATTCCGGTGTGGCCGGTGCTGCAGTTATGCCTGGCCGCTGGGGCCGGCTTGGTTCTTTATTTCCCGGCGAAGGTGATTCTGCCGAGGGAGGCTGCAGAGATTATGGCGATAGCCCCCGTTTTGATTTTGGCTTTGTACTGGAGGCGCAACCCGCTCTACAAGCCGGCAGGGAAAGCCGCTCTTCCTTTTCGCAGGAATGACCAGGGTGGCCTCGACCCTTCTTCCAGGGATATTGAGCCCGAACGTGGACCTCTGCTGCGGGACATATGATTCGGAGATATCTCGAACCCAACCGGGTGAGATAGGAGCGGCATGGATTGCTTCAATTAGATCCATTAAGACCGGCAAAAAGGCCGGCATGCCCGATGAGTTCTTTTCGCCTTTGAGAAAGTGTTCAAAAATGATACAAATTAAGATTGGACTAAATCATCGAACAAGGTTCAACGTAAAAGTCATATACCACCTGTCATCAATGCCAAAGGAGCAAACTTGAAAACCTTCGAATTCAGGGGCAAGATCTACGAGGTCGATGAAGACGATTTCCTGTTGCGTCCCGACGAATGGGACAAAGATTTCGCAGAAGGGATGGCGCCCAGAACCGGGATATCCGGTGAGCTCACTCCGGAGCATTGGGATGTATTGTGGTTCATTCGTGAGATTTATCTGGAAAGCGGTAAGTGCCCTGTTGTTCATAAAGCCTGTAAGGCTCAGAACCTGCGCATGGCAGATCTCCAAAGGCTCTTTCCTACCGGTTATCGTCGAGGCGCATGCAAGCTTGCCGGGTTGTGCTACAACCCCGAATGTGCAATTCTTTCCGGGTCACCCAAGTCTGCGGACTCAGTATCTACTTCTCTTATCTACCGGACAAATGTCAGAGGGTTTCTGGTCGATCCCGCTGAATGGAACGTTGATTTTGCCGAGCACAAGTGGGAGGAAACAAAAATGTCCGGCCCTCTCACTGAAAAACACTGGAAAATAATCTATTACCTGCGCGCGCGATTTGCAAAGACGGGTAAAATCCCTACGATCTATGAGACATGTGGGAACAATGGCATTGACATCGAGGAATTCGGCGCACTCTTCCCTGACGGATATCACCGCGGGGCAGTGAAAATCGCAGGACTGAGCGGGTAACAGGAAGAATCAATCGCCGTATCACTTTCGATAAGCCGGCTACTGGCCTCGGGGAAAGGTCCCCGGATGATCGTGATCATTTCAACGGGTGAGCAGTGGGCTACGCCCGAACCTACCCGCACACCACTATTACTGTGAAAAAACCACACCTTACACCCAGGACTACTCCCGCACGTGGCATTCGCCGCAGGTAACCGGCCCCTTTTTCAGGGTCTCATGGCAGGTTTTGCACTGAGAATGAAAGCATCCTTGAGCGAAAGCAGACCATCATCGGCTTTCTTTTTGTGGCAGGAATCGCAGGTCTGCCCCTCTCCGCCCCGGTTATTCATGAATGCATCAAAATCATGATGGCACCTGGTGCAGTCCAGCTTATCCGCATGGAGCTTGTGATTGAACTCGACCAAGGGTCTCTGGTGCTTTCCAATCTCCGCATGATTTAGCAGGATGGTATCGTCTTGGGAATGAGCCACGGGACGAAAGCGGCAAAAACCAGGACAATCATTTGTTTACCGAATCACCGCAAACTGGACTCTCTTGAAATTGACAAGATTCACAAACCCATTGAGTGGCAGTATCAGGAATAGACTACTCGGGCAGATCATCTACAGCTCACAGCCGAGGGAGAAGCCCTCGTCCATCGCGTTGCCAATGCGACCGACTTTGTTTGAGTCGCCTATGACGCGCACGTTTTTGACACCGGCCGCTTCAAGAGCTTTTGCCAGCGAATTTTCCGGTCTGGAGCCCATTGCCAGGATCACCGAATCCGCCGGAATTGTCACGTCATTCCCTTGGAGGTCGGTATACACGACTTTACCCGGCTGAATGTCCTTCATCTTGGCGCCGTTGATGAGGTTGACCGTGCGCATCCCCAACTCTTTGAGCAGGACCCACCGCGTGGACGGCCCCACGTCCTGGGCCATCCGCGCCAGCATTTCTATGACGGTGACCTTCTTTACGCCCTTCACTATAAGTTCACGAAGGACTTCGGGCGATTCTGCCTCGTGGAGTGCGAGAAAATACAATTGCTCGGGTGATATGGTTCCTTCTGTGGCAAGAGAAAGAGCAGTCTCGAGGCCCACGGAACCGCCGCCCACCACGACCACGTCTGCGCCTGTCTCGACATTGCCTTTGAGCACGTCCCAGGCCTGATGCACGTTGGGCGCTTCAACAGCGGAAATAGGAGGTTTGAATGGCGCTGCGCCGGTAGCCACTACCACCACGTCGGGCTTTTCTTTTTGCACAAGCTCGGCCGTTACCTCGACCCCCGTGCGCAACTCGACCCCATATTTGGGAAGCGCCACTTTGAAGTAGTCCAACAGATAATGAAAGTCATGTTTCCCGGTAGCCGATGCCGCCCAGTGGACCTGGCCTCCAATGTGATCTTCTTTGTCGCACAAGATGACCTTGTGTCCTCTAAGGGCCGCTGTTAACGACAATTCGCATCCTGCCGGGCCTGCGCCCGCCACGAGGATCTTTTTGAGCTCCTTTGCCGGCTCCAATTCAGTTTGCAGTTCCTTTCCGGCCCTGGGATTCACCACGCACCCCACGGGCAGCGCTTGAAATACGTGATCGAAGCATCGTTGATTGCACGCAACGCAACGCCGGATCTCCTCCGGCCTTCCTTCCCGGGCTTTTTTGACGAATTCGGGGTCAGCGATGAGTCCCCTTGCAACTCCCACAAGATCCGCGATGCCTTCCTGGAGGATTTCTTCGGCGACGAAGGGGTCATTGATCCTGTTGCATCCTATGACCGGAACGTCCACGTTTTCCTTAATCCCTCGAGCCAGATATGCGTATCCGGCTTGCGGCAGATCGAAAGTGATTTGCGGGACCCGGCTCTCGTGCCATCCGCCCGTGACATTGATGCAATCAGCGCCCGCTTCCTGCGCGGCCCTGGCAAATACTCGGGATTCCTTGTTGGTGTTGCTGCCCGGAACAAAATCATTCCCAGCCACTCGGACTATTAGCGCCATGTCCGTACCGATTTCCTCACGCACGCGCCGGATAGTTTCCAGCCCAAAGCGCATACGATTCTCAGGAGAGCCTCCGTACTCGTCGTCCCGCTTGTTGGTCTTAGGGGAGAGAAACTGACCGATCAGATACCCTGCGGATGCAATCACCTCTACGGCATCAAATCCAGCTTTTTTTGCGCGGCGAGCCGCTGCGACGAAATCCTGCTGAACGCGCTCAATGTCTGCAAGGGTCATAGGCGTGGTCTTCTGTCGAGTGAAATAGCTGGTGCACTCTGAGGGCGCGAGAATAGGCAATCCTTTCAAACCGCAATAGGAGTATGCGCCGGCCATGTAGAGCTGCACAGCAATCTTGGACGCCTCTTTGTGAATCACGTCCGTGAAACGCGCAAGTCCCGGGATGTTTCGATCGTCCATTATCGACAGAAATAGATCGGCGCCCGAAGCCTGTTCGTCAATGGCCGCACCGCCGATAATTATCAGGCCGGTTCCCCCTCTAGCCCGTGCTGCGTAAAAATTCACAAATTGATCGGTGACTTCGCCGTTAGGAGTGTAATTGAGATGCATGGCCGTCATGACGACTCGGTTGGCGAGCGTGAGCGATCCTATGGACACGGGTTCGAACAGTCTGGTTATCAACGGGACCTCCTGAGATTGGATGCTTTTTGTGTATTCACAAACAGATGAGTATCAGGCCCATCTCCACGTTAGGAATCATTCCGCAAAACCATACGCCCCGCAACGGAAAATGTCAATTTGCAAGCGGGCGCGTGTGGTAAGCAAATGAAACGTCGGCTCTGAGAAGCAAGTGAAATGTCCGCTTTTTCGATACATGCGGACGGCAGGTTAAAAAGTGCCCTTCCACTCCAACAGCCTGTTTCCAGCGATCGTGGAACGGCGCCGTTTAGACCGCTGACCCCGGACTGCCAAATTATTCCGGCAGGAGAAATGATTATCAACTTCGCTCGGGAATATAAAGCAAGGGGTACACTGCCTCGGTCAGCTCAACTCCACTCGGTGCATAAGCCCAGTGGGTGAAATATCCCTGCGTAAAGTCCGGCATATACCTCCGGCATGGATCGAACCACCTGAATCCATTCCAGTATGCCTCAGAGAGGAAGTCTTTAAATTTAACATAGTAATAACCGGGGGCCGGAGGTACTTTCTCATGCATTCCCCAAAAAGTGAGTGTGAATACCAAGGGCATGATCTTTTCTCCACACTAGCGTTACCCACCAGAACTTATAGATCACTAATGCCTAGCAGGTTGCTGAAAAAAGGGGGCCTTCATAATTGACGGTTTCCCTGGAAGTTTTATGA
>JBKQTS010000313.1:0-6852 GCA_052143075.1 Syntrophobacteraceae bacterium
TTCAAGATCAACCAATGGTTCTTGCCCTGCCTGTAAAATCGCCATCTCCCCCTCCGGAAATAGGTCTGGAAAGAGATTACAACGGAAGCAGGGCAAATGCAAGATTAACTAACAAAGTAGTACTAGAAGAGCCTCAATCAATCAAGGCGGTTGGAAAAGGTAAATAGGGGCTCGAAACTGAGAGACGGTCGGTCATTGTCAATGCTGTTTATCTCGCTGAATCCCACAAAATAGCGGAACCCTAAAGGGCGTAGAGTGGAGCATGTAGAACCCGGAATGAGTGGCGTGCGAATCTCGAGATGTTGGTTCATCCTTCCGAGATTCTCTCATTTTTCCCAGAAAAGCTAAAAATTATCCTTTCTGGAACTTATTTGCCTGAGATTTAAGTTTTAGACCTGGATAAAGAGGATAGTCTTTACGGTTGAGCACCTCCGGCCAAAAAACCTCTCAGAATCGGGAATGAGGTTATCAAAACAATGCAAATCGCCGATCCTTGAAGAATATAGGGAAATTCTCCGATCAAAGGAGTCCGGTATGGCAAAGCGAAACGGATCAATCCTGGATGACCTTGCCCGATATCCTTGGTGGGTGAATGTTATCCTTGCAGGCATTGCTTACCTCTCTCTGAAGTACTGGATACCCACAATCGAATTTCAAAGCCCTTTTTATGCTGGGATAGCAAAGGGAGCACATGTACTTGCTCCCACTCTTGCCGGAATTTTGCTGCTCCCCGCTGCCGTATCGGCCATCAATTCCTGGCGTAAGGGCCGGTTGCTCGAAAAGCAAAAAGGTGTTGGCAGCATTCGATCGATTTCCTGGCGGGAATTTGAGGAGCTTGTTGGAGAGGCTTACAGGAGAAAAGGCTACCGAGTGACAGAGACAGGCGGGGGCGGACCCGATGGCGGAGTTGATTTGATATTGAGAAAGAATGGCGAACATATTCTGGTTCAGTGCAAAAACTGGAGAATGGATAAGATCGGAGTCAAGGTGGTTCGGGAACTCTACGGGGTAGTTGGCGCCGAAGGCGCATCGGGCGGAGTCGTCATTTGTTCTGGTGAATTCACCCAGGAAGCCCGCGATTTTGCCAGAGGAAAACCTATTGAGCTGATTGAGGGAACCGCCTTGGCCCGGATGGTGGAAGAGGTAAAGAAAAAGCCATCTTCAGTTAACGTCAACCCTATTATCTCTGGCGCTCAACCATTGGACAATATTTGCCCCCTCTGCGGCGGCAAGATGGTGCTGCGAACCGCCAGAAAAGGACCCAAAGCGGGAGAGAAATTCTGGGGCTGTTCAGCCTTTCCGAAATGTCGCGGCACAACGCCACTGTAATGACTGTCACACATCTCTTAAGATGCTGCTTTCCTAAATTCTTGAGTAAACGTTTCCAGAATAAGTTGGATGTCTTCTCTGCTGCCCATGGAACGGTCATAGGATAAGTCTGACAATACCAGTTGTATTACCATTGCTTGACAGATTTCAACCCCAGTAGCGGTATTAAGATCGAATGGAAAGTTAAAACTGACATTAGCTAATTGTGTCATTTTTTGCAGAAAAGACTGGACCGCCTCCTTAAATATCTGATTTCCGTCTTTAGCCCCTGTATTAAGAGGTATCAGAGGTGATATTGATTCAAGAAGTTGTTTGGTCCGATATTTTGTATATCGCTTAATTGCCACCTTTTTAAATAGTGCCATTCTCCCTCCTAACGATTGAGCTGCCAATCGCGAGTTACTGGATAGACTTGCCCGGTCCTTGGGTCGTAGCCATTCCAGATAAAAGTGGACAATGCGCTTCACCATACAGAATACGCCGCCATCAGTCAATATCCTCTTTTGGGATATTAAACATGCTCTTCTATTTTCCCCCTATTATGGAGAAGAGCATCTACACCACACAACAAAAGCGGCTGAAGGAACTCCTCCGCCAATTAAGAGGCGAGGCTGAGCTCCGTCAAATCGATACGGCCGAACGGCTGGGAGTGCCACAGTCTTTCGTCAGCAAATACGAGAGCGGAGAAAGGCGTTTAGATATCCTGGAACTTCGGGCTGTTTGCGCTGCGCTCGGAATCTCGCTGGAAGAGTTTGCGCGAAGGTTGGAAGAAGCTCTTTCGGATCTGCCGCGCCAGGAATCCTAAACTGTATCGAATTTGCGGCGTGGCACTCGGTTTGCGCCTTTCCAGGCATCTCCTGCCGTCGTCCAACACAGCTTGGCGAGGGATGCTGATTCCGAACATCGTTAATGATATTGTTCTCATCCTCCGTCCCTAACAAGGAGGCGGGACACTGGCGGGAGCGTCTCGAAACTCCAGCGGTTTGATGAACAGGAAAATTAAAACAAGCCAAGAAGGACAACGCCGCGTAACACAATCCGCTTGGATTGCGTCGGAAGAAAGTTTAATTTTTGTACGTTTCTGGAAATAGGATCAAGTCAATCTAAAACGGAAGCGACCTGAAACTCTTGGCGACCCTGGGAGCAGGAAATCGGCGGTTTGTGATTAACCGAAGCGCCCGAATCTTCGTCCGCTTAAATCGGGGCGGGAGAAAGATACAATTTTTAACCTTTCTGAACGGTAGTGAGTTCACGGCGAACGGAGAGGAAGACGAAGGCGACACGTAACACGCGCCGACTGATAAAAAGGCGGAGGGCCGGATAAAAATTATCCTTTCTTGTTGGCCCTGCCAAACTCCACCCCCCCCCGGTAGCTAACAACTTTTTGAAAAATTGACTCGCGTATCCTGGGGGTCTAATCTCCGGCGCGAGGGGGGTGCCTGGGGTCTTGGGGGGGCCTAAGGGCATTGAAAATAAAAAGGAAACAAGGAGGGGCTCTTGGATGGCTGCCATTATTAGGCGCGAGTCAGAGCTAATTTACAAAGAAAAACTACAATCTGGCATGCACATCGAAGGTTCTCACCCTTCACCGGAGGGCAGATAGTTAGCTCTTTAACTGGAAAATCCACAGGAAATGCTCGATTGCTTTTGAATTGATCGTGTTCAGTTGCAGGCCGGTACACATTCTTGGAGCAAGAGAGAGCGCCCGTAGGGGCGGGACTTTTCACATGCCATCACACGATGTATTCGCTTTTGTGGGGACAGGGTGGGGACAAAATAGGCTCACAAGCAAAATGGGCTACGACCTACTGCCGTAACCCATTGATTTCTTTACGCGCCCAGGGTGATTCGAACACCCGACCTACGGATTCGTAGTCCGGCACTCTATCCAGCTGAGCTATGGGCGCAAACCTCACTTTAATTTCTAGCAAGAAATCGTCGGGAAAGCAAGAGGAAGGGGGATTTAGGAATGGGGATTGAGCGATTGAGGGATTGAGGAATTGAGGAATTGAGGAATTGAGGAATTGTGGGATTGAGGGATGAACCCTCACTTCGTTCGGGTTCGCGGATAACATCGAGGAAGCACGTTGGATTCGTCAAGTTCGCGGCTGATCTTTTGTGAGGCCGCAGGAATTGAGGAATTTAGGGATTGAGGAATTGAGGAATTGAGGGATTGAGGGATTGATGGATTTTATCTGCGCTATCTGTGGAAATCTGCGGATTATTTTTCTGTTTTGTTGCGCCCTGAGGTTCCTCTGCGCCTCTTCTTCCCCGGACCATGTCCCGCCCCTGCGGTGAATGGATGCCTGGTCCTCCTCTTCATTCATCATTCACCACTGCTCCTGCTCCTCCTCTTCACTCATCACTCATCACTCATCATTCATCACCGCTCCTAAAGTTTCCCCGACCTCAGGATGGAGGCGGTCAGCCATATTCCAAGAATGGTGGCGACCGCGTAACCGCTTACTCCCAGTATGGCGGTGAGCGAAACGGTCTGGAGGCCGAAAAAGCCAAAGCTGAACTCCATGATTTTCTGGCCGGAATTTAGAATCATCGCGCCTGCCAAGATCGACGCGGCAATAATGATGCCGACCGTCAGACGATTTACGCCTCTATCGACTCCGGATTGCACCTCCTCCAAGCCGGTGTGGCGAAGTTCCAACTGCTGCCGGCCGGCCGCCGTTTGCCTGAGGATGTCGTTCAGATGTTTGGGGATAGCCCTTGCATAGCCGCTCATCGCGCGGCTTTCCCGATCGAGATTTTTCAGGATGCTCTGGGTGTTCAAGCCGCGCTGAAGGAGTTGTTTGGCAAAGGGCTTGGTCACCTCGAGGATGCTGGCGTCGCTGCCAAGTATCTTTCCAAGCGCCTCGGTCTGGATAAATGTTTTCAGCAGCAGCAGCAGATTTCTTGGAAGCCTGATGTGGTATTTGAGTACAATATCCATCACCTGGTCATAGACGTCTTTTACCGAAATGTGCTGAAGGGACCGGCCATAGAAGGATTCGCTTACGTCCTTGAGATCGCCCCGAAATGCCTTGAGGTCCATATCCTCGTTTATCAGCCCGGCGTCCATCAGGGCATCCATAACCATGTCGTAGTCGTGTTCGGCGTATCCCAGGAAGAGGTTGGCGATCTGGCGCATGGTCTCCTCGTCCAGATAGCCGGTTATGCCGAAATCCACGAGGCTCACACGCCCGTCGTACATGACTATCGTGTTTCCGGGGTGCGGGTCGGCATGGAAAAAGCCGTAGAGCATGAGTTGGCGGGAAAAGGAGCGCAACCCGATCAGCGCCACCTCTTTAGGGTCGATTCCAGCCGCGCGGATCTCTTCGACCTGGTCCATCTTCATGCCTTCAATGTGTTCCATAACCAGCACGGACCTGGTGGTGTAGTCCCAATGGACCGCCGGGATGTAAATCTCCTTGACCCCCTCGAAGTCTCCGGCAAACTTTTCAATGCTTCCGGCTTCGATCATCATATCGAGCTCGCGGGCGATATTGCGTTCGAATTCCCGGACAAGATTCACAGCGCCGATGACCCTGCCGATTTCAAGGGCTTTTTCGGCCCTTGCGGCCAGAAAATACATCAGGCGAAGGTCCTCTTTTATACGGCGGTCGATTCCGGGGCGAATGATTTTGACCGCGACCTTCTCCCCCGAATGCAGCTTTGCTATATGCACCTGGCCAACAGAGGCGGCCGCGATGGATTTGTCGTCGAATTCGGCGAAGATTTCGAGCAGGGGCCGTCCGAGCTCTCGTTCGATCACCGCTTTTACCTCCTCGAAGGAAACCGGAGGCACCATGTCCTGGAGCTTTTTGAATTCAGCTATGTATTCGGGAGGGAATATGTCGGCCCGGGTGCTCATGAGCTGACCCAACTTTACGAAACTCGGGCCAAGCTCCTCCAGCACCAGCCGGATGCGGCGGGCAGAGGGGAACCCGCTCTGCAGAAACATGTCTCCGTCCGACACCTCCGGGCGAGCTTTACCGCCGCCCAGCAACCTTTCGAGAAGGTCTCCAAACCCGTGTTTGACGAGGACACCTGTGATTGCGCCAAACCGCCTAAGCCCTTTAAGTCCGAAGATTCCTCTGGAGCTTTTCATTTAATTTCCTTACGACCGTGTACCGAAAGTTATGCAAATAAATAATCCGGAAAAGCGCGGGGAGCTTTGCCCCCCGCCCCCCTTCGCAGCTTCGCTGCTCACTGTGGCGCTGCGGCAGCGGCCCCGCGCATGCGCGGTGGCTTGCCGCCGACAGCGCCGAGCGGTCGGCCGTGCGCATCTGCGCACAGCCGAAATCCTGCGGGGGCGCGGGGGAAGCTTTCCCCCGCTCTTTTGAGCTTTCGCAATTTGCAGAATTTTGCGCACACAATCTTGCTTACCGGGAGTCTCGTCCAGATGCTACTCTTCGCCCCATGTTTTTCGGCTTCGTTCGATTTTCTTCTTCACCCCGGCCCATGTATCGGTCAGCAGAAACGATTTTTCCCATTTCTCAAGGAAAAGAAGATACATTTCGTAGGGAATGGAAAAAGTCATCTCATCGGTTTTCATGAATTTCCTGTCCGATGGGTCCCAGCCCCCGATAACGGCCCTCATCCTGCCCTGTTTCAGGTAGTGCAGGGGCCATGTGACCATGTAGCTGCACCCCGCGCCAAACGGTGAGGCAACTACTTCGAAATCCTCGGTAACGAACGTGGCAAGTGTGCATAAACCTGCCATCGTCTCACCCCTGGCAAAGAAAGTGACGACTTCCGGCGATTCATTCTCTTTGAACATGCTGAGCGGTTTGAATACGCAGAACCTGGCGGGGGCCGGCCGAGGTTGCAGTTCATTGAAAAACCGCTGCGTCACCTCCGGTGAGGGAAGGTAGCGTTCACCATCGAACTGGTTCGGGATGCCGGTTGAGACGTAATGGGCAATGAATTGGAGCTGTGGCCTGTGGAAGCCGAGGTAGAACGAACCACCTATGCATCCGAAACGCCTGGCTTCAAAATAGGGAGCGGACTTTTTCTTTCGGGCAAGCCATATTTGTCCCATTACGCACGACCAGTTCTGAAAGAGCGCAGAAAAGTCGATTTCGCCCCGCTGCTCCATCTCGTAGGAGAACGCGGCGCCTTCCTTTGGCACGAATCCGCTCTCAGGCTCCGTGCCGGTATAGAACATGCCAAAAGGTTCTTCGGAGTATCCGAGGGCTTCCAAAAATGCAGTCGACCGATCGCTCATACAATCTCCTTGTCAGGTCCTGCAGGCAGTACGGGTTATTAACAGCAGAGGATACCACAGGGTCCGGCTATGCCGGTTCACTTTTTCATCTAACACATCTTTTGGATGTTTTGAAAGCACCTTGAGGGACTTAGGGATTGAGGGATTGAGGGATTGAGGGATTTAGGGATTTAGGGATGAACCCTCACTTCGTTGCGGGTTCGCGGTGGCCAATTCGAAAGCGCCTACAATGCTTCAAGTTCGCGGCCGATCTTTTGTGAGGCCGCACCCTCACTTCGTTGCGGGTTCGCGGTGGCCAATTC
>JBKQTS010000314.1:0-63009 GCA_052143075.1 Syntrophobacteraceae bacterium
TGGTTCGGCAAGGATCACAACACGCCCTTCTATCAGGCGACCCAGGCCGGGCCCTTCGACCAGTGGCCGAACGGCATGGGCTTCGAGTACTTCTACGGCTTCGTCGGCGGCGACACGAGCCAGTGGCAACCGAACCTGTTCCGCAATACGACGGCCATCTACCCCTTCGAGGGCCAGCCGGGCTGGAACCTGACCACTGCCATGGCCGACGAGGCGATCACGTACATGAAGCAGCTAAAGGAAATCGCGCCCGGCAAACCGTGGCTTGTCTATTACGTACCGGGCGGCACACACGCCCCGCATCATCCGACGCCGGAGTGGATCGAGAAGGTCAGCGACATGCATCTTTTCGACGGCGGCTGGAACAAATTGCGCGAAACCATCTTCGAAAACCAAAAACGGCTGGGCATCATGCCCGAGAACGCAAAGCTGACGCCGTGGCCGAAGGATCTACCGGAGTGGGATTCCCTCAGTTGGGATGAGAAAAAGCTCTTCATCAAGCAAGCCGACGTCTACGGAGCGTACCTGGCGTACACCGACCACGAAATCGGTCGGGTCATTCAGGCCGTCGAAGACCTGGGCGAACTCGACAACACCTTGATCATTTACATCAGCGGCGACAACGGCGCCAGCGCAGAAGGCATGCTCAACGGTACACCGAACGAGTTCACCACCTTCAATGGCGTCGCCGTGCCGGTCAAGGACCAGTTCCTTTGGTACGAATTCTGGGGGTCCGACCGGACCTTCCCGCACTTCGCGGCCGGCTGGTCGTGGGCGATGGATACGCCGTTCAAGTGGATGAAGCAGGTGGCGTCGCATTACGGCGGGACGGCCCAGGGCGTGTGCATGTCGTGGCCCGGCCACATCAACGACGCGGGCGGCATTCGCCGCCAGTTTCACCATCTCATCGACATCGTGCCGACAGTCCTGGAAGCAACCGGCATCCCGACGCCGGAAACGCTTAACGGCATCAAGCAGCGCCCTATGGACGGCGTGAGTATGGCATACACGTGGGACAAGGCGAACGCCATCGCCCCGACTCGACACACGACGCAGTATTTCGAGATGCTCGGCAACCGTGCCGTCTACAACGACGGCTGGATCGCCGCGACGACCCCGGTAACGCTCCCGTGGGCGCTGAGCACGGCCAAGCCGCCCGACGTGATCACCGGGTACAGCTGGGAACTCTACAACGTCAAGGAGGACCCCACAGAGTCCAACGACCTGGCTGCCAAAATGCCGGAGAAGCTCAAACAGATGCAGGACATCTTCTACGCCGAGGCGAAGAAGTTTGACGTGCTTCCGCTCGACAACTCGACGCTCGCGCGCTGGAATACGCCGCGCCCGAACCTCACGGAGGGACGAGAGGTCTTCACCTACTCGGGAGTGCTGGCCGATGTCCCCAACAGCGGCGCTCCGAGCATCCTGAACAAGTCGTACACCATTACCGCCGAAGTCGTGATCCCCGAAGGTGGCGCGGAAGGCATGATCGTTACCCAAGGTGGGCGTTTCGGCGGCTATGGACTTTTCCTGAACAAGGGTGTGGAGGGCATTCGTCGTGGCAAGCCGGTATTCCTCTACAACCTGCTCGACCTCAAGCGCACGATCTGGGATGGGCCTGAGCTGGGCGCTGGCAAGCACACCATCGTCTTTGACTTCAAGTCCGATGGTCCGGGATTGGGCAAGGGAGGGACGGGCGTGCTCTCCGTGGACGGTCAGGAAGTGTCCAGGAATTCCATGGAACACACCACCCCGATCACGTTCCCGGAGGACGAAGGCTTTGACATCGGCCAGGACACGCGCACCGGCGTCGCGATGCTGGAGTATCGCTACGATGTTCCGTTCAAGTTCACGGGCAAGATCAACAAACTCACTTTTAACCTCGGGCCCGAGCAGTTGACGGCAGAGGAGAGCGAGAAGTTGCACAAGGCGCTCGCCCAGGCACGCGATGAACTTTAACCTCGGACGCGAGAGCAAAGCCGACGGAAGGACACATTATGAGAGCTCTATTCGGTTTTGGAAGGGCCGTAAGGCCAGTGATTCTGGTCGCGGTCTGCCTGACCCTGGTGATGTTCATGGCCGGTTGCGGGAAGATCAAGGAAGAAGAAGCCTACATCTACGGAATGGAGTCCTGGGTCTACGGATATCCGATTGTGCTGATGGAGGTTACCCGGGAGGTGCTCACTGCCGCCCCAGCGCCAAACTCGGAGGGCACGGCAGCACCGATCAATCAGTTGGCTAAAATGCCGCATTACGTGAGCCCCGACTTCAAAAACGTTGTGCGTATCAGCCTCAATTCGCTGTGGACCACGGGTTGGGTTGACCTGGAGAAAGAGCCGATAGTCCTTTCGGTCCCCGACACTCACGATCGCTATTACGTATTCTCACTCATGAACATGTGGACCGACGTCTTCGGCTCGGCGGGCAAGCGCACAACCGGGACGGGCCCCGGCAGTTTCCTCATCGCCGGGCCGAACTGGAAGGGTGCGGCGCCGTCGGATATAAAGCAGACCTTCCGCTCGCCGACAAGGTACGCCTGGGTTCTGGGGCAGACGCAGGCAAACGGCCCCGACGATTTTGCGGCAGTGAATGCCATCCAGGCCGAGTACAAGCTGACGCCGCTCAGTGCCTGGGGTAAGCCCTATACCCCGTCCAGCAACGTTCCGGTTGACAGCAAGGTCGACGTCAAGACCATCCCTCCTGACCAGGTGGCACGCATGGATGCCGGGACGTTCTTCAACCGCCTTGCCCTGGCGATGAAGGACAACCCGCCGTACGTCGAGGATGGAGCCGCGCTTGAGAAACTGAAGAAGCTCGGCATCGAGCCGGGCAAGCCCTTCGACATCGCCAAGGTGGACCCTGAGATAGCCAGGGGCCTGAACAAGGCGGTGAAGGAAGTGCAGATCAAGCTTGCCGAAGACGTCACCAAGATCAAGAACGTAAACGGCTGGATGCAGCCGCACAACCTCGGACGCTACGGGACCGACTACAACACCAGGGCCGGCATTGCGTACCTGGGGCTCGGCGCGGACAAGCAGGAAGACACGATCTATCCCACAGCGTACGTGGACGGCGACGGTAACAGCCTCGACAGTGCCAACAAGTACATGATGCATTACGAAAAGGACCAGTTGCCGCCGACCAACGCGACCTGGTCTGTATCGCAGTACAAGGGCAACTTCTACGAGCGCAATGTTCTCGACCGCTATGCCATCGCCCCGTGGATGCCGCTCAAGTACAACCCGGACGGATCGCTTGACATCTACCTGCAAGCCGAGTCGCCGGGCAAGGACAAGGAGTCCAACTGGCTGCCAACTCCGCCTGGCAAGTTCAACCTTACAATTCGCAACTACTGGCCGAAGGAAGAGGCGCTGAACGGGACCTACAAGAATCCGCCGGTCAGGAAAGTGCAATGACTTCGTCTATCTCCTTCACCTTAGATTTGACCTCAATTAAGAAGAGGCGAGTCAGGAAGGAACTGCGATGAAGAAGGTACTTGCTCTCGCTGCCGCCGGCGAAGCGGCCCTGGGTTTAGTCTTGCTTGTGTATCCTCCAATCGTGGTCCGGCTGCTGTTCGGCTCGGACATCGCCGGTGCCGGTGTCGTGATGAGCCGCATCGCCGGCATCGCCCTGATCGCGTTAGGGACTGCCTGCTGGCCAGGTAGCACCGCACTCTGCGGCATGTTGACGTACAGCGCGCTCGCTGCGCTATATCTTGTTTACCTCGGCCTCGCCAGTGAGTGGGTCGGCAGCCTGTTGTGGCCTGCAGTGGCGATCCACACAATATTGACGTTTCTTCTGGTCCGCCCATGGCTCAAGAGCCGACAGATTTGACGAAGTCGCCCGCAAGAGAATGTACTGAGCAAACATTAGAAGGTGGTGAAAAACACATTATTCTATAGAAGAAATAGCAGAAAACATTGAGAAGAGGAGAAAATCATGAAAGAGCAAAAAGTAATGTCCGGATGTTTTTATCTATTTACATTGGTTTCAATCGTATCGGCATTGCTTTTGCCGGCTCTTGCCGGAGCTCAGGACTACCCGATCATGGACCGGGTTGCCGACAAAGTCATTCAGAAATATCAGACATCTTCCTGCCAGGAACTGGCAATGCAGAAAGGTCATCGGCCGACAGGGAAAAAAGCGGCGATGGAGGCGCGAGCGATAGAGATCCTGCGTGGCGATCCTCAGATGCGAGCAGAGTTTATCAATCGAGTTGCACCTCCCATCGCTAACAAGTTGTTCGAGTGCGGCATGATTCCATGAATGACGCAGGGCGGCCGCTTCGATTCGATAGCCGGTTGCCGGTGGATTGCATAAACACGAGAAAGAGGAGAAAGTCATGATCAAAAATAAGCCTCTCGGGAGCGTGCTATTGCTCACGCTCGCATTGGGTGTTTTCCTGACTACGAGCGGGTACGCTCAGCAGACGAAGCAAGCGCCGAAGGCTTCGAAGTCTGCCAAATCAGCAAGCAAGGAATCGCCGCCAGCGGTCCAACTAACGATCGAGCCGAAGGCCATCGAGATTCTGAAGGAGGCATGCAACCGCCTGGCCGCTGCCCGCGCGATGAGCTTCACGGCGGTAGCAACGTATGAGAATCCAAGCCGGCTCGGTACTCCCCTCGCTTACACAACGAAATCCGAGGTTACCTTAAAGCGGCCAGACAAGCTCCGGGTGGTCACTGTCGCAGACGGCCCAGCTTCGGAGTTCTACTATGATGGCAAGGCAATGGTCGCCTTCGCACCGGCTGAGAATCTGATCGCGATTGCCGAGGCTCCGCCCAGTATCGACGCTGCGCTGAAAGCGGCCTATGACTCTGCAGCGATCTATTTCCCCTTCACCGATTTGATCGTCGCCGACCCTTATAAAGACATTGCCGATGGGATGATTCTCGCCTTCTACATCGGTCAGTCCAAAGTGGTCGGCGGAACGACGACGGACATGGTCGCCTATGCGGATAACGATGTGTTCATGCAGATCTGGATCGGCGCAGAGGACAAACTGCCCCGGATGGTCCGGGCGGTGTACCGCTCTGACCAGGCGCATCTGCGCCACCAGCTTGAGCTCTCGAACTGGCAGCTTGAGCCCGGCGTAACAGACGACGCATTTGCTCCAAAGAACGCGGGCGGCGCGAAGCACATCGCCTTCGCCCACCCGAATAAAAAACGCCCCCAAGGCGACAAGCCTCCGGCGAAGGGCAAGGCATCTAAAAGTAACTAAGGAGGTAAAGATATCATGAAAAAGATCTTTGTTGTTTTTCTGAGTCTTTCGATTGTGGCGCTCTTTTCCGTGCTGGCCTGGGCCTGGTCTCATGGGAACCGCTATGGCGGCAGTTCGTCGCACAGCTATGGGTCCTCGAGCCACACGAACGCCTGGGGCGGCAGCTCGTCGCACACAGCCGGGGAGGGCACCTCTCATACCAATGCATACGGCGGAAGCACGTCGCACGCTTATGGTGAGGGCACCTCTCATACCAACATGTACGGCGGCAGCTCAACGCACTACGAGGGAGGAGGCTGGTCGAAGACGGGAGCTTACGGCGGCACGGCCTACGGCGACGCCCACTATGGCGGCGCATACTACGGCGGTGGAAGCTACGCGGGGTACCACCCACCCGCCGTGGTTAATTCCTACGGGGCCGGGTGCTACAACTGTGGTGGCTGGGCAACCGCAGGCGCAGCCGCAGCAGGAGCTGCGCTCGGGACGCTCGCCGGCGCCGCAGCTACTTCCAGCGCCTATTCTGCGGGTGTCGCGGCGGGCAGCGCCGCCGGACCTACGTACGTGATGGGTGCGATCTATGCGACGCTGCCTTCCGGCTGCGAATCGTCGACCGTTCCCGTTGTTGACATCACCTACTACGTTTGCGGCGGCACTTGGTTCCAGCCGTCCTATGGAGCAAACGGCGTTTATTACACAGTGGTTCCTGCTCCATGACAAGGCTGGAGGGCGTAGTTTTGAGGCGAGAACTAACTTGATGATCGGGAGATCGCTGCTCGTCGAATCACTGGCGGCTCGACTCCCCGAGCCGCCACCCTAGCGTGACAATTTCGGTATCGACGAGCTCTGAGAAGTCGTGTACGGCTTGCCGTAGGGGTTGAGCGTTCGGACCTGAGACGATGTAATCGGCTAAGGCCGTGTATCGGCCTTCGTACAACAAATGAGGGAAGGATATGGAACTATGAAGAAGAGCAGAGGCTGAAGATAATGACCTCCCTGGCATCCTACGGAAACAAAAAGTGAAAGGGTTGCACGATGTAGTGGATGTATTTCTGATAAGCGAGGGCCACGTGCGCAGTATTCAATTAAATTTGGGGGTGATTTTAATTGCCTGTATGGCGATTGCGACCTTTTTGAGTTCAGATCAGGATCGCTTGGTGCTGGCGGCCGAAGGCATGGCCTCGCCGAAGTCCAAGGGGTATGCCGGCTCACAGAGCTGCAAGGAGTGCCACGAGAAGTTTTACCAGCTCTGGTCTACGTCTCGTCACGGTTTGGCAATGCAGCCGTACACGGCCGAATTTGCAAAAAAAGAGCCTCACGCCCCAAGCAGCCGAGGTCAAGATAGGGAAGCTATCATACCGCGCGGACGTTTCCGGCTCGACCGGATGGGTGCGGGAAAAAGGACCTGGCGGGGAGAAGAAATACCGGATCGAGCAAGCCCTTGGCGGCAAGAACGTCTACTATTTCCTGACTCCGATGGAGAAGGGGCGGCTACAGACTCTTCCCGTGGCCTACGACGTCCAAAAGAAAGAGTGGTTCGATACCGCTGCCAGCGGTATCCGCCACTTCCCGGGAGAGGAAGTGGGGCAGCAGGTTGACTGGAAAGACCCAGCTTACACCTTCAACACCTCCTGCTACGGCTGCCACGTGAGCCAGCTCTCGACAAACTACGATCTCAAGACCGACACGTACAAGACCGCCTGGGCTGAACCGGGTATCAACTGCGAGGCCTGCCACGGTCCGTCGGCGGAGCACAATCGCGTCCTCCGGGAGGCCCACAAAAGGCAGAAGCCCGAGGACATCCGACTCATCAGTTGGAAGAATAACTTCACCCCCGAGCAAAAGAACGCGGCGTGTTCGATCTGCCACGCGAAGATGTCTACGGTTACCTCCACCTTTGCGCCGGGAGACCGGTTTTTCGATCACTTCGATCTCACGACCCTGGAGGACCCGGACTTCTACCCCGACGGCCGGGACCTTGGGGAGAACTATACTTACACCTCATGGATGTTGAGTCCATGTGCGAAGGCCGGCCAGCTCAACTGCGTCACATGCCACACCCCGAGCGGCCGCTACCGGTTCAAGGCCGAGGAAAAGGCAAACGATGCGTGCATGCCCTGTCATGAAAATCAGGTTAAGAACGCGCCGGCGCATACCCACCACCAGCAAGGCAGCACAGGGAGCAAGTGCGTCTCGTGTCACATGCCAACGACCTCCTTTGCCCGGATGAATCGCACCGACCATTCAATGCTGCCGCCAACACCCTCTGCCAGCATTGACTATAAGTCCCCCAATGCCTGCAATCTCTGCCATACCGATAAAGAGGCTGCCTGGGCAGTCCGATATGTGCGGGAGTGGCACACAAGGGACTATCAGGCGCCGGTGCTTAGACGGGCAGCCCTCATTGATGAGGCTCGCAAGCGGGACTGGAAGCAACTGCCCGCAATGCTTGACTTCATTACCAGCAAAGATCGCGACGAGATCTTTGCAACGTCGCTCATCCGCCTGGTCCCATCTTCCGGGGACCCGCGAGTCGCTCCGGTGCTGATCGAGGCCGTCAGGGACCCATCGCCCCTGGTGCGCTCTGCGGCGGCCGCAGCGCTTCAAAACGTACCCACAAAAGAAGCTGTTCAAGCCCTTGTAGAAGCGACGGGGGATGAATACCGCCTGGTTCGTGTACGGGCCGCTGCGTCCCTTGCAGGGTATCAGGACCTGCCCCTGGATGATGAGCGTAAGAAAACCGTTGCAGCAGCAAACGAAGAGTATCTTGCCTCGACCCTCTCCCGCCCGGATCAGTGGACCTCCCATTATAATCTGGGAAACTATTACCTGGACAGAAGGGACTTCAAGCAGGCCGTTACCTCGTATGACATGGCGCTCAAGCTGGAGCCGCGGGCTGTCCTGGCCATGGTCAACAAAGCGATGTCCTATGCTCGCATGGGAGAGAACAAGAAAGCCGACGAATCTTTAAAGAATGCTTTAGACGTCTCCTCTGACAACGCTACGGCAAACTTCAACATGGGGCTGTTAAAAGCTGAGGAGAATGATCCAGGAGGGGCCGAAATTCATCTTAGAGCGGCTTTCAAGGCAGATCCCCAAATGGCACAGGCCGCTTATAACCTCTGTGTCATTACCTCAAAGGACCGCATCAGCGAGGCGGTCGACTGGTGCAGAAGGGCAACGGAACTCAGGCCTCAGGAGCCAAAATACGGATTCACTCTTGCCTTCTATTTAAACCAGAAGGGAGACAGGGAGGAGGCGATCAGGACACTGAAAGAGATTGTTAAAAAGTATCCGGGGTTTAAGGATGCCGAGATGCTCCTGCAAGAGATTTCGAGCGGAAAAGACCAGCGGTGATCCTGCAGGTTTCAGATATGGTCCAGGGGGAATTGATTCAGGGCTCGAATTATTCTGCAAGAGCAACGGTTATCAGCGATGGTTTCATCAACACTTATGATCTTGATACAAAGGGGGTGAAAGATGATGGGCGTTGGGCCGGTGCTTTCCTACATCTCACCCCCGATCTGCGGCCATACGCTTGTGGCCGAGGTGAAGTGGTTGCCTCAACTGGATACCCTCAAGACTCTCAATGGTGACTACGTATGGTTCAAGGTTGCACTGAGTTTCTGATGCTAATCATACTCTTTTGCTCTGGCTTCCGGCTCAAGCCAGTTTTCTTAAGAAAGGATTGTCCGACTAACCCGTCGTCCCAAAGAAGGCTCACACATTGGAGGGTTTGCTTTGCGCTGCTCCATAACGAACTCCCCGCAGGTGTTCCGCTCACGCTGAGGGATCGATGCATACACGTGCTGTTACGAGTTTGGAGATGACAGGATAGTTTTACGGAACATTGCCAAACGTCGAGGTTAGAGCGCGATGGAGATTTCATCTGTATTTTTATCTTTGGGAAAGATCTGGGGAGAGCTCCAGCAGCATTTAGTTAACCATGTCCTCACCTGGGCCATGGCAGTCCAACTCGCCGCCGGTGTCTTTGCCTTTCTTCTGGCCCATAAGGCAGCCGAAGCCTTTCCCTCATGGTTTGAACGCCACATGGCCCTGTCGGGGTTGAGCGAGGAATCTTCCGACCTACGGAAAATAAGAGTTTTCCTTAAGGTCGTCCGCCCGATCCTGGCTGTTCTATTCCTGGAGACTGCACTTCGCCTGGCGAATCATTTCCATTGGCCCGCGGAAGGCATCGAAACCCTGATATTTGCAGCGCTCGCCATGTTTCTTTTTCGACTTGTCGCCGCACCGATGGCCAATCGTTTTTGGGCGGCAATCCTTACCGCGGCAATCTGGCTTTGGGCCGCTGTCTACGCCTTCCATGCGGAGGACTTCTGGACAAATTTTCTCTCCAATATCTACTTCGAGATCGGCAAAGTGCATGTTTCCATGCTGACTATTGTCAGAGCCTCTGTGCTGTTGTTGATTCTTTACTGGCTTTCAAAGAACCTGTTGATCATTTTTGGTCTTTGGCTGCGGACCGGATCGGGTCTGCCTGCCGCAACCCAGACCCTGCTTTATAAGCTCTCCAGTTGGTTGTTGATTGTCGCATCGGGCTTCATCGTCCTGCATTATATGGGGATCGATCTGACAGTCTTTGCCCTGTTCGGTGGGGCCGTGGGGTTGGGAATCGGCTTTGGTCTGCAGAAAATCTTCGCCAATCTGATCAGTGGCTTCATGATCCTTGCGGATAAATCCATAAAACCCGGCGACGTGATTCAATTGGGAAACACCTACGGCTCGATCAATTTCCTCGGCAGCCGCTATGTCTCTGTAGTCACACGGGATGCCATCGAGCATCTTATACCCAATGAGAATCTGATCACCGGTGAGGTGATCAATTGGTCCTATAGTAATAATCTCCTCAGGTTGAAGGTCCCTGTTGGAATTTCTTACGACTCCGATTTGGATGAAGCCACCAGGTTGATGCTGGAAGCCGCAGCGGCCACCGTGCGAGTCCTGCAGGAACCCAAACCTGCCTGGTTGCTGACAGGTTTCGGAGACAACGCCATAGAGCTTGAGTTGCGGGTCTGGATAAACGATCCGCAAAATGGCATTGGGCCTGTCAAGAGCGAACTTCTTATGGGTGTATGGCGGCGGTTCAGGGAAGAAGGTATCGAGCTGCCATATCCGCAGAGGGTTTTGCACCATAAATCCATCCCCGAGATTTGGATTGGGACAAAACCCAATAGCTGAGAACGCTGCTGAATGAACCCGCATTGTTAGCGAGCCTGCGCCGATCGTGCGCCTGTCGGGAAAACGTCGAAAACGGGAGCTATTCAGATTTGGCGGGCTGGTAATTGATTTTTTGACCCAAAAGCATGAAAGGAAAAATCAAATGAAACCTAACAAACTAATAGCTCAACTGATCATTATGGTTGCAATGTTAATGTCCCTGGGTCTGCTCTCCCAGAGTCTCGCATTCGCGGTCGGACAATGCGAGGGTGATGTATTAGCATTCTGTCCAGGCGCCGTGGGCGTACACCAGATATTGCCCTGCCTTCGACAGAACGGACCGCAACTTTCACCACCCTGTCAGATGCAGCTTCAGGAACTACTGGAAGCTATCAACCAAACACATCAGGCTTGCGGAGAAGATATTTTCATGCTCTGCCTCGGCGTGCCGCCCGGCCCCCCTCTCATTCAGTGTATGAGGCTGAACAAGGATTACATTTCCCCACAGTGCAAGGCCGGCATCGCGGATCTGCTGATGAGCAGGTAATACCTGTTCTCTGTCTCAAGGGCTTTGGCCGCCACTCATGGCGCTATTAAATTGAAGCATTCAGCTTTCACTAATAGCTGATGAGAGCGAGCAGTTTATCCAAGTGATCGCACCGAACAACCCATTTTGGAACCACTTCAACACGTCATTCGGAGACTTGATCCCTAGCTTAACGTGCATATTTTAATAAATACAGGACGATTTAACATACACACATGCGAAATCATGGAAGGGGACCTCCCTCGCAACATGTAAGACTTGCCTTGGTAGGGCCTGAAGCGCATCAGGGAGGATTGATGGCCGATTGGCGCCTCGTCATAAATGGTGAAGAGCTTTTCAAAATACATCCTCTCCAGTAAGGAAAGTCACCATGTACCTTCCATAAAAGAAGTGATTCCGCGAGATGACCGCACCCTTTTTCTTGTCTTTTAGAAAGGGCGGGAATGGCATTGGCCATAGAGGCCTGAAGGAGGCCTTGGCCTTATGAAACGTATTGAAGATTTCGGAGGTGAAAATGGAGCTTCGCAGAACGAGAGGCAGGTTTTCAGGCGTTATCTTGTTGATTGCCCTGCTGGGCATAATGCTGCCAAGCATGCCAGGATGGAGCGCCGAGGAGGCCAAGCCCGCGGCGACTCCCGCCGCCGCCCCCGAAACCCCGGGGACGCCGCAGCCGGAGAAGATTCTCCAGCAGGCGTGTGATTTTCTCAAGTCGGCCCAACAGTACTCTTTCAAGGCTGAGGTAACCGACGACCGGGTGTACACCGGCGGCAAAAAATTGCAGTTTGCCTTTGACCTTGAGGGTTATGTACGGCGGCCGGATAAGGTCCGCATCAACGCCGCAGGCGATCTGGAAAACAAGCAATTCTTCTACGACGGGAAGACTATCACACTCTATGACAAGTCCGAAAACGCATACGCCGTCCTGGAGGTACCGGCCACCATTGATGAGGCCATGGATAAGATCAACCAGGAATACGGTCTCCGGATATCGCTGGTTGACCTGGCCGAGAGCAATACTTGCGCCCTGATGACGAAAGGGGTGAAGCACGCCCTGTACGTGGGAGAAGGTGTAGTGCGCGGCATCAAGTGTCATCATCTGGCCTTCGACAAAGACGACATCCAATGGCAGATCTGGATCGATGCCGGGGAGAAACCGCTAATCCGGAAGCTCCTCATCAACCAGAAGAAGCTGCCTGCTTCCCCACAATGGACCGCGTACCTCACGGACTGGAATTTTTCCCCGCAGTTGGCGGACAACCTGTTTGCTTTTACGCCGCCCCAGGGAGCGACCAGGACCAGGTTCGTATCCTTGAAGGAAAAGGCGGCACAGCAGGCCAAATCGGCCCGGGCGGTTAAAAAGAAGGCCGGGGTCAAGAAGGGAAAGAAATAAGGAGAATAAGTCATGAAACTCAAAAAGAATAACATATCTCTGTCGATGGTGCTAGGGCTGGCCTTGCTGTTGAGTTTTCCACCTATGGCTATGGCCCGGGGTTTCGGGGGTGGCGGCTTTGGTGGTTTCCACGGCGGCGGCGGCTTTGGCGGCAGCTTCGGTGGCGGTAGTTTCCACGAGAACTCCTTTGGCGGCAGCACGTCCCACGCTTATGGTGGGGGCACCTCGCACACCAACGCCTGGGGCGGCAGCTCGTCCCACGCTTATGGTGGGGGCACCTCCCATACCAACGCCTTTGGCGGCAGCACATCCGGCTCTTATGGGGGGGGCGTCTCCCATACCAATATGTACGGCGGCAGCACGTCCGCTTATGGTGGGGGCGCCTACCATACCGGCGCGTACGGCGGAAGCGTAAGTGGCGGTTGGGGCTACTATGGCGGATCTGGTTGGGGTGCGGCGGCCGCCGGCGCCGCTGCGGGTGTGGCCGTGGGCACCATGGCGGCCTCTCTGCCGGCCGCGGCCCAGCCTGTGGTGGTGAACAATCAGAACTATTATTCCGACGGGACTAACTACTATCAGCCTTGCTTCGACGGGTCGGATACGAACTACTGCGCGGTCTCAGACCCCAATTATTAGGGCAACCAAGCTGTTGCAATGGGAACTCATGGAGGCGCTCATTCCTCTTAAGGTGCGGTGGTCAGCTCTCTGGCCGTCGAATTTATGCCGTGATCAGCGCTGCTTGGACTGTGCCAAACGCAGCGGGCTACTGCACGTCAATATCGGCCTGGAAACAGTCGATAGGGAAACGCTGGCCGAAATGAACAAGAAAACAAACAACATCGGCTACTACAAAGAAATCATCGACAATCTGAGAAAAAGAGGGATCAACTATTCTGTTAATTTGGTGTTTGGGTAGGATACCGAACATAAGGGCACTTGTGATCTCACCCTCGCCTTCCTTAGAGAAAACAAGGCGCCTGCGGCCTACTTCAACATCCTGACTCCACACGTTGGGACACCCCTGTACGACCGGATGCTAAGTGAGGGGCGGCTCATTGACCCCGACGATATAGGCAGGTGGTCCGGCCTGATCTGCTATTTCAGGCCAAAGCACTGCACTCCCGGAGAGCTGGAAGAAAAGGTCAGGAGGATGTACCGGGAATTTTACAGTTTAAAGTCAATAATAGGCCGACTGGGATTGCCGACGAGTGCGGCCGATTTTGCCTCCTGGACGATCAACCTTTCGCAAAGGAGAATGTTCCATTCCAATTCCGAAAATTTCGATAATTACTGAGTACACCACAATTTTAAAACTCCATTTTCTTACCGGTTGCTGCCACAAGTCTTGGCCTTACCAGCATGAGGTAAAGGGCCGAACTGACCGATAGGAGCCTCTCAATCGAGTCCACTACTGTCGAGCTCATTGACCAATTCAAGCTGAGGATCAAACTCTGGAAGGTGGAACCACTTTATAGCCTGTAGATATTTAGCCGCCTTACCTTCCAAAATCACCCCCTTGCTTTCCAGAAGAGGTTTCTACAGCTCTCCTATATGGCGTTATGCGATGGACCATCGAGAATCTTTCAATGTCTGGATCATACCTGCAATATTCATCCTTGGTAGCAGAAGCGATTGAAGGCCTATTCTTTTTGACGATTCCAATCTTTGCCGGCCACGATTCCTTGCCACCCTGAGATTGCACAGCGAGAGCCGTTCCACATCAACTCCAGGCGACCATCATATCATCTGCTTTTGCCGCTGAAGGAGATCAGAGCAGGTGAATCGCAAGAACCAATGGGACCACTGGCTCTTTCCGTTTTTCGCCCGATTCACCCGTTCACCTGTTCACCACAAGTTTTTTCTTTATTTATTTGCTTTTTGCCGCTTCTGGTTGCCGTTCCTATTGCCGCTTCTGGTTGCCGCTTCTCGTTGCCGTTTTGCAGGGCAGAATATTTGCTGATAAAATAATTAGAACGAATTGAGGGATTGAGGGATTCAGGCATTTGGTTTCTCACTATTCACTGGCCACTGCTCACTGTTCACTGATCACTGCGAAGCCGTTGCCGTTTTGCACGTCCAAATCATCCCGCGGTATAATATCGTCGGATTAAACAGGCTAGCGGGTTGCGGGTTTCCACTCAGTCCTGCGGCCTCACAAAAGCGGCCTCACAAAAGCGGCCTCGCAAAAGATCGGCCACGAACTTGAAGCATTTTACGCGCGTTCAGAACGTTAACCGCGAACCCGAACGTGGTGAGGGTTCGGCCGCGAACTTTACGAACCGGACATTGGTCCGTAGTTTAACCGCGAATCCGAACGCAGTGAGGGTTCGGCCGCGAACTTGAAGCGTTTAACGCGCTTCCTCGATGTTGCCCGCGAACCCGCAACGAAGTGAGGGTTCATCCTTCAATTCGCTCACGCGTGAGCTTCGGTCCAGTTGGCCCCCCAACCGATCTCGACCTTCAGAGGCACGTCGAGGATGTGTACATATTCCATCTCCTGACGGATTAGATCCTCAACCGGCCGCCTTTTTTCACCGGGGACCTCGAAGAGCAGTTCGTCATGAACCTGTAGGAGCATTTGAGCTCCGAGCTTTTCCTGTTTGAGCCGCAGACTGATATCAACCATCGCCTTCTTTATGAGGTCGGCAGCGGTGCCCTGAATGGGAGTGTTGATAGCGAGCCGCTCCCCCAACTGCCGTATGGAGAAGTTGCGGCTCTGAAGCTCAGGAATGGCCCTCCTGCGCCCAAGCAGAGTTTCAGCGTACCCAAGGTCGCGCGCTCTGCGGACCGCCTCATCAATGAAGCGCCGCACACCGCTGTAGCGTTCAAAGTACCGGTCGATAGCCGCCTTTGCAGTCTTGGTGCTGATTCGAAGCCTTTGCGACAGGCCGAAAGGACTCATGCCGTAGGCGATGCCGAAGTTTATCATTTTGGCCTGCCTGCGCATCTCGGCGCTTACCTCCGTAACCAGGACGCCAAATATTTCAGCGGCAGTCCTTCGGTGCACGTCCTCATCGTTTCTAAAGGAATCCTTCAGGCTTTCGTCGCCGCTGTAATGGGCAAGCACGCGAAGTTCGATCTGCGAATAGTCCGCTGACATGAGCATATTTCCGGGCGCCGATATGAAAGCCTGGCGAATCCGTCTGCCCTCGTCGCTCCTTATCGGGATGTTCTGCAGATTGGGGTTCGAGCTGCTCAGACGTCCTGTGGCCGTCACGGTCTGGTTGAAAGAGGTGTGAATGCGGCCGGTATCCGGGCAAACCAGCTTTGGAAGAGCGTCGGCATAGGTGCCCTTAAGCTTTGAGAGGGTGCGGTAGCCCAGTACCTGCTCTGCGACCGGATGCTCCAGCGTAAGCTCCTCCAGGACACTCGTATCGGTCGAGGGACCGCTCTTGGTCTTTTTAAGCACCCGGAGTCCGATTTTATCGAAAAGGATGTATCCGAGTTGTTTTGGCGACTGAATGTTGAATTCCTCGCCTGCCATCTGGTAGATGAGCGCGGCTTTCTGGTCCAGGGCTTTCTCGAACTCGATCGAAAGCTCCTCCAGCTTTTTCGAATCGACCAGAATTCCAGTGTACTCCATGCGCGCCAGCACTTCGGTAAGCGGAAGCTCGATTGATTCATAAAGATCCAGCAGATTGTTTTCCTTGAGTTTTCGCCGCAAAAGCGGCACGAGGCGCCAGCATGTCTCGACGTCGCAGCAAGCGTAATCGAGGGCCTTTTCGAAGTTTATTTCGACAAAATTTACCTGGCCCCTGCCTCTGCCGGTGAGGTCTTCATATGAGCATATTGCCTCGTCCAGGTGCTCGGCGCAAATACGATCGAGCGCATGCGTCTGTCCTCCGGGATCAAGCAGGTAGCTTGCTATCATGGTATCGAAAATCATTGCCTCGAGATTGATTCCATACCTCTTGAGCACCATCCACTGAAACTTGAGATTGTGCCCGGCCTTGCCTACCGTCTTGGCGCTAAGGATTGGATCAAGCACGAGCAATGCTTCGGCCGCTGTGAGCTGGACGCCGCATTCGCGATGGTGGCCGACGGGAATGTAGAAAGCGGCGTTGTCGTCCCAGCAGAGCGCAATGGAAACGAGACCGGCGTTCATGGCGTCCTGCGAGGTGGTCTCGATCTCTATTGAAATGAGCGATTTTGTCTGCGCTATTCTGACAAGTTCGTCCAACTCTTCGCGGGTCCGGATTAGCCGGTCGACCCTTGTACGCTGCTTGAGAACTGGCGCCTTCACTTCTTCCGGCTCCGCCCATTCCCGCTTGAGCATGTCCAGAAGCGTTTTGAACTCGAGTTCCTCACAGAGTCTGAACATTTCCTGCCGCATGGGCGGCGCAGGCGCAAACTCCTCCAGCTCCTTGTCTATCAAGACATCCAACCGAAGCGAGACCAACTCTTTCGATAGATAGGCACTCTGATTGCCCTCCGAGAGCTTCTGCCGCAGGGAGTCGGGGGATATCTCATCGATGTGCGCGTAAATCCCGTCAAGTGAACCCCATTTCTTCAGCAGTTGGCTTGCAGTTTTCCCCCCTATCCCCTTCACACCGGCGATATTATCCGTTGTATCGCCTACCAGCGCCAGGTAGTCCACCATCTGCCCGGGGGTCACTCCGAACCGCTCAAAAACGACTAATTCCGTAAAAACCCGGTCGTTTTGAGGGTCCCACTGCCTGACCACCGGGTCATGGATAAGCTGATGAAGGTCTTTGTCCCCCGAAACCACCACGATCTCCAGGCCGTGTGCCGAAGCCCAGTGCGTGAGCGTCGCTATCAGGTCGTCGGCTTCATAGCCTTCGAGCTCCATTTGAGGCACCCCGAAGTATTGAACCGCTTTCTTGATGTACGGGATTTGAGGTATCAGCTCTTCCGGAGTAACCTGACGAGTGGCCTTGTAGGCCTCGGACAATTCGTGCCTGAAATTGCGCCCGGGCGCGTCGAAAACGACGCAGATATATTCCGGCTTGCGCTCGCGAATCACCTTCAGGAGCATCGTGACAAACCCGTATACGGCCTGGGTCGCCATTCCCCTGGAATTGGTCAGCCGCCGGATCGCATAAAAAGCCCTGTAGATATACGAGCTTCCGTCGATTATGAAAAACGTTTTCCCCTCGCTTCTTATCTGCTGGTTCATTCGCCTCCTATCAAGTCAGTCCTCAGTCCTCTTACTCGGTCCTTTGCCGTTTACCCCTGACCGGAAGACCCTTCGGCAGGTACTCGAGGTTGATGTTGCTCATTGCATGGTAAATATTTCCACGTACCTTGGAATTTTTCCTGAAAAGCCCCTCCAGCATATCGCGGATTTCCGTCCTTTGGTTTTTTGAGGCCGAAGGGCAGTTCGTTTGCACGATGGGCAACCCGAGGTTCTTGCACGCCTTGAGTATACTCTGGGCGGGAACCAGCGCAAGAGGTCGTATCAGGGTTATTTCACCGCCGAAAAACTCCTGTTTCGGCATCATGCCCGCAACCTGAGCCCCGTAGCAGATGTTTAGGAAGAATGTCTCGATCATATCGTCCTGGTTATGGCCCAGGGCGATCTTAGGGCAGCCCAGCTCGAACGCCTTCCTGAAAAGCACCGACCGCCTTAGCCGGGCACAAAGGAAACAGGGGTTTTCACGATTTTCCGGCCCGTGCGCCCTTGGACCGTGATCGGTGCGGATGATTTCGTACCGGAACCCCTCTTGTTTGAAAAATGCCTCGAGCCGGTCCGCCGATTCGGAATCAAATCCCGGATCGACATGGACGGCGATAAGTTCATAGCTGATCGGAACGCGTCGAAGTCTTTCGCGAAGCAGCCACAAAAGGAGCATGCTGTCCTTGCCCCCCGATACCCCAACCGCAATTCTGTCCCTGTTTTCTATGAGCCCGTAATGGTGGATCCCCTTTCCGAGCAGCCTGCGAACTTCCCGATCCACAAAAGCCATGATTAAAAGCGCTTCCCCCTTTTGAATTTTGAGAACAATCTATTTTAACCGATTTTGCCTTTCATTTCAGCGCATATTGCGTTCAGTCTCTAATCCGGCACTGTGCGCCTCCCGGCATCGCTGAAATCGAATTGCCCTGAGATGATACAGAGTTTATTATTAGGCCGTTCATAACATCAGCCGCAAAGACACATTTGGTGGAGTGCAATGCAACATAAACTGGCCGAACTGATCGACGTCGCAAAAACTCAGGAGATACTGGGAAATTTTCTCGGTGCGTTGGGAATCCCCGCCGCTATCGCCGATTTGGAGGGAAAACTCCTTATTGCCACGCGTAAGCAGAGAATCTGCGCTGATTTCCACAGAGTAAATCCTGCGACCTGCAAAAGATGCATCGAGAGCGATACGATACTTGCCAATGAACTGATTCAGGGGAGGGGCTTTTCACTGTACAGATGCCTGAACGGCCTCACCGATGCAGCTTCCCCGATTGTCATCGGAGGCGAGCATATCGCCAATGCATTCATAGGCCAGTTTCTGACCGAAAAACCCGACCTGGATTTCTTCAGCCGCCAGGCCGATGAGTACGGGTTTGATAAATCGGATTACTTCCACGCCCTTTCGGAGGTGCCGATAGTAGATCAAAATGTTCTGCCCCGCCTCCTTGCATTCCTCACCTCGTTTGCCGAGATGATAGCGAACCAGGGCTTGAAGCAGTTGAGGCAGTTGGAAATAGAAAAAGAATTGGAGGCGGCCCGTGACAAACTGCAATTCCAAAATGAGGAACTCACCGCATCGGAAGAGGAACTGCGGGCGCAGAACGAGGAACTGCTTTTATTCCGGGAGCAAATCGAAACCCTCGCAAGGTTCCCTGGCGAAAACCCCAGTCCCGTGTTGCGGGTAGCTGCAGACGGCGGGCTTCTCTATTTGAATGAGGCTGCTCGACGCTTAATGGTCTGCCCGCAGGATTGGCGGGAAGGCGGGGATGTACCTCAGTTCTGGCGCCAGGTGGTTGCTGAAGCTTTCGCCGAAGGTGCGTCAAACACACTGGACGCCAGGATCGGCGATAAGGTCTTTTCATGTACTGTCGTGCCCGTTCTCGACAAAGGCTATGTAAATATATACGCGACAGATATAACCGAGCGCAAACGAATGGAGGACGAATTACTGCGGGCCAAGCAGGAGTGGGAACGCACATTCGACACTGTTCCCGACCTGATCGCTATCCTCGACACTCAGCACCGGATTGTCCGCGCCAACCGGGAGATGGCCCGGCGGATCGGATTGGAGCCCGAACTGTGTGTCGGCCTGCGTTGCTATGAATGCGTCCATAATTCGCCCGCACCGCTCGAGATTTGCCCGCATCAGCGGTCGCTGCTGGACGGGCGGGAGCATATTGCCGAGGTGCACGAGGAACGTCTCGGCGGCCACTTTCTGGTAAGCACAACCCCGTTGCGCGACGAACACGGCGCTGTGGTGGGCACGGTACACGTAGCCCGTGACATCACCGGGCGCAAAAAGATGGAAGAAGAACTGCGCAAATCACGTGATGAGCTGGAGGTTCGCGTACAGCAGCGCACCGCAGATCTGGCCAAGGCCGTGGCAAGGCTTGAACTGATCAACCAGGAACTGCAGGAGTTCGCTTTCGTAGCGTCACACGACCTCCAGGAGCCGCTTCGAAAAATCCAGAGCTTTTCTGAAATGGTGGTGCGCTCTAACCGGGACAGGGTTGATGAAAAAGGCAAAGATTACCTGGCGAGAATGCAGCAAGCCGCAAAACGGATGCAGCAGCTACTCAAAGACCTTCTGAACTATTCGCGCATTGCCACCCAGCCCGAGCCTTTCCAGCCGGTCGACATGAAGGAGGTCGTCACGGAAGCCGCCGAGGTTTTCGAATATAAAATTAGAAAAGACGGCGGTAAAATTGAAATATCGGAGATGCCGGTGATCGAAGCCGATTCGAGCCAGATGACCCGGCTTTTTCAGAACCTGATAAGCAACGCCGTAAAATATGCAAGCTCGCAAAAGATTCTCATCAGGATTTACAGCGACAGGGACCATTCTTTTTGCCGCATTCACGTCGAGGATAACGGAATAGGATTTGAGGAGAAATACCTTGACCGCATCTTTTCCCCGTTCCAGCGCCTCCACGGCCGCTCGGAATTCTCCGGAACAGGTATGGGGCTTGCCATCTGCCGGAAAATAGTCGAGCGCCACTCGGGTAGCATTACCGCCAAAAGCGCGCCGGGCAAAGGATCGACTTTCATAGTTACGCTGCCCTTGAGACAGAAACAGGAAGCAGTGAAAGGGCAGCAGGCAGCGCTTAAGGAAAAAACTCCGAGCCCCGAAATCTGATCTGGTTCCCGCTAGCGCGCATGGCTGGTGGAGCATTTCCCAAATCAATTGATATTTACATTCCCGTGACAAACATTTTTTGTCATTCCGGCCAAAGAGACTGTGCCGCAAATCTAATATTTTTCCTGTTTCCCCCTCCTAAAGGCGGTCAGGGGGGATTAGGGTGTTCCACCCCGTTTTATAAAGGCGGTCGGGGGGCTTGGGTGTTTCCCCCCTTTCATAAGGTTCATCAGGCAAATGAGTACCTGTGGTCTGGATTTTCCTGCCCCGAAAGGGGCTGCATAATATAGCCCGGGGTCAGTCCCGCGCCTCGCAGGACGCCACCCCGGGATCGGCCGCCAAAATCGAACCTGTTTTTTACTCTGAAGGAGTTACATAGAAAAGGGGGAAGCAGAGCCTGGCTCCATAGGACTTGACCGGGCATTTCTGAATTGCGATACAGTCTCGAAAGCCGGAATCCAGGTAAGTTCGAGTTGTTTCCAGATTGACTAGGGCAGGCTGCTTTGCTATCATAAACGTTTCCTGGAAGCGCCCGTAGCTCAGGTGGATAGAGCGTCGGACTTCGAATCCGCAGGCCGCAGGTTCGAATCCTGCCGGGCGTACCAATAAATTTTGTTTCCGGGCCGCTAGCTCAACGGTAGAGCAGCTGACTCTTAATCAGGAGGTTCGGGGTTCGAGACCCTGGCGGCCCATCAGTAAAATCAATAGGTTAGCAGATTTCTTGCTAACCTATTTTCTTTTTACGTACGCGATACGTACCGATTAGATTGGACAGGGTACTATTTTCCTTCTGAGACAAGAAAATCCGGTTTTCAATTATGGCCAACTCCCCGCTTGCCGGGTAGAAAGGCACTCTCAAGATAGAACCGGGGGTGTCCATGACAGACACCCCCACTGATTACCCAATCTCATTTAACCGATCTCATTTCACCAGCTTTAGAATATCGAAGATCATTCGACCGTTGAACGGTCTGCCTATGCTGCTCTTGAATCCCATGCGGTTGATTGCTTGTGCGATTGCAGCGTAGGTCATTCGCGGCTGTCCTTTTGGCTTCCTTCTCAAACGCTTAATCTCTGCCAATACTTTCTGACCTTCATCGGTTTCCAGAAACGGCTTCCTACCCTCGCAGTGTCCGGTTTTTATCTTCATCCGTTCACGCGCTGCTCTGAGCTTCAAGACGAGCATGTCTTTGTCATACTCTGAAACGGCTCCAAACACCTGCCGGATGAATTTCCTTGTAGGGTCATCGGACAGAAGGTCCGGACCCTCAAGCGTACTGATGATATCCAATCTCTTTGATTTGAAATCCCTCACGATGCTTTCCTGAATCATCAAATCTCGTGAGAGCCTGTCAAGCCGCTCGATGATTACCGTGTTCACACCCTGCCCATTCAACTCCAAAGAAATCATCAGTTTTGCCAAGGCTTCCCGGCTCTCTGTCGTGCCGCTCACTCCTGCTTCCTGGTAGATTTCCATAACCTCGATTCCGTTTGAAGCGGCATAATCCCTGATGGCCTTTTCTTGCCGGATTAAACCGTCTCCTTCAACCTGCCCTTGTCCGCTCACACGCGAATAACCATAGGCTTTCTTCATGGGATTTCCTCCTCTCTATTTTATACACCTACTCAATAAAGGACTGGAAAGGATTTGTCAAGAATATTATGTGAATGTTCTGTAGAAGAATTACACGTAACTGGAACTAAAGCAGGATGGGAGTTGATTTAAATGGAATATTGCTGAAATAGTGGGCTTTTCCGTCAAAGGGCAGGAGGTTTCTGTTTCCCCTTTACAAAGCATAGGAGGTTTTCGTGCTCAAAAGAAAAAAGCCGTTGACGAAATTTTAAACTGGCTCTGAGAGCCGGTTTTCCATGCACTCAGGAAATTAGGCCATATTCCCCTTGGGGTGATGAGAAAGAATTGATTCTACGCTAAAAAATCACCTGAGAACTGCTCGTTTCTCGGTTAATATGCTCGCTCGCCTGACCGATTCTTCCTCTGACAAAACGATGTTTGGGTTTCGCCCCATTCTGAAAGGGTATAGAGCACAAGCCATTCCTTGATGACTGATTCCATCGGGACAATTCCGAACCCATTCCCTGTCACCACCCGTGCAATAGAGACAAAAACGCCTGATGAGCTTCACACTTGGCCTTCCGTTGCCCAATCGGAATTTATAGAACCAGCAAACCCCGTTCTTGTCACAACCACCATTCAGGTATTTATCACCCCCGCATTCTCGAACCTCGAAAGGACTTCCCCCAACACATCGCACGCAAAAATTGTGAATCGCCTCACCCGGTGTCATCTCATTACCTCCTCAATGACAATCAATGCCTTTTCAATGTCAAGCCCTGTTCTGTTTTGACCGCAATAAATGGCACTCGCACCTTCATCCTCATGAACATCATGAATTACGTTTTTAGGTTTATAGTTATCCATTCGCTGTGAACGTCTACGATTTCTCAAGAGTGAATGTTTTTTCGATGCCAAAATCTATACCTCCTGTAATGGATATTCGTTAAAAAGCAGTGGGTTCAAATTAGGTTTACAAAAAATCGAACAACCGGCATTCATAGCTTGATGAACCAGACTCCTTACCCATTCTCTTTCAGGTTGCATTTCTGGTGCTCCACTACTTCGACTCCTGGCTCCAATTATTACCCATTGAAATAAATCGAGGCGTGAGAACTTAAGCGGCCCCAACAATGGTTCACACGAAATGAATTTGATCTTTGCTGTTACCTTTGCAAATGCCTGTTCTGTAGGCTTTACTCTGGCTTGGGTGTCGACAGTAGCTCCAACCCAAGCATTGTCAGGCCATTTTATTTCAATGAGGCGTTTTGGATTTTTCGTCAAAAAAATGTAATTCCACTGAGGGCTTTCCCGCACTGCGTCAAGCACTCTGTTGATCCACTCCTGCTCAACCCATTCCCCGAATAAATCCGCCATTGAACAAACAAAGACGCTTTTATCACCTATGGTATTGATCTTAGTTGGAAAGGGTGTATTTTTCGGAGCCTTTAATCGCTCTGGATGAAATGTTGGCTCAAATCCTTTTGGATTAAAACGATTGGCAATGTCTCTGGCATAACAATATTTACAACCATGTTCGCATCCGGTCACAGGATTCCATGTCCAACTCGCCCATTTAATGCTACTGTTTGTACGATTGAATACTGAAACTGATTCCTTGGGTTGTGCTGGCTCCTGATGCTCCTGCACTGTTTTTTCAACATGAGCAGTCGTTAACCCGCTTTCCGGCGCCGTCTCAACGGCTTCTCTCCACACTTCTCTTCGTTTTTTTGATGGAACTTTCGATAGTGGGCGGGCTTGGCTTTCATTGGCGGGTAATGGAATTTCAGGCTCAGCCGAAGAAATGTTGCCAATTGGCAACAAATCGACCACCACTTCCGAGGCACCAATGAGTCTGTGTGCATAGAATCTGCTCATTCCCCATCTCTCCCGGCAATATACCTCAAAAGTAGTGTGAGTTTCCCGGTAGAGCCGACCATCACGGATTGTGATAAGTGCTGTGCCTACCTCATAAAAAGCTGTCAGATTTTTGGAGATGATTTCCTCGTGTTTGAGAAGTTGAGACTTTTCCAACTTGGATATTTTCTCTGTTGACGCTTCCCGTCCGATGACTTCAGGCATCCGTCTTCTGAATTCCATTCGCGAACCTCCTATGACAGGCACTAATTGTCTGCCTGCAAATCTTTTAGACAAGGGGGTTTAATAAGCCTTGGCCTTTCCCAACTAGCCCACCCCACCGGCCTTGACTCATCAAACCCCCGAACCTAGAGGAACTGAACTAAGTCGTGCCCCTATGACACGACTTACAAAAACGGCGCACCCGAGGCCGTTGTTGCCTGATTAACTCCGGACACGTCCGCCTGACGCTCTTCGTGTCTCGAACGGATCGGGCGGATGACTACTGGCAATTTTGCGGAACGTGCTTTGCACTCTTCCCTCTTTTTCGGAAAATGCCTGATTTGGTAACTTGCCAAATACCCGCTCATGCACGTTGAGCCAAATGTTGCGCCACTCGGATAATTCCATCATTCCATCGCGTGTCGGCAAAGAGCCTTCGGGCACGATGTAAAACCGTCTCCCGATTTTGCTTTGGAAAAGGCTGGATGCTATCCCGATTTCTTGCTCTTTGAAAATTTGGTTCTGGTGGCCTTCATCCAAGATCAATTCACCTCTGTCGAGAAAAGCCGCAAAGTCATAATCTTGGAGTTCTTCCCGCGCCATAAGTCGGCTAACGAGATTTTTTAGTTCGGCTGGTCCGTGCAGATCGCCGGAGAGGGTTTGAATTTCCCGCATAGCCGCCCTGATTGCTTCGGCCAAATGAATGATCCGTTTAACGCCTGATGAATATTTTTGTTCTAGGCTGAGATAAGAGGTGATGTCAGTTTCGTATAGTTCAGAAAGTTTGAGTTCCTTCTGTAAACGAAGTACCTGCTCTTGTAAATCAAGATGCAGCATTCCAAGGCTCTCACAGGCGTCTTTCAGCTTTGACATTTCTCGCCTTTGACAGCTAAGGGAAGCTGGTACTTTTTTTGATCCTATATAGGTTGACTCGCTTTTTATCAAAGCTTTCTTTTTCTGGTCAAGCTCCTGCCGCTTCCCGTTCATTTGAACCTCAGCCTGTAAAACTTTTTGTTGAATAGTTTGCAACGCTGATAGAATCATTTTGCTTTCTCTCATTTAGACATCCTCCTTTTCGGCCCGCTTCTTTCGAGCATCTCATTGACTGCGGCCTCATCTTCCGCGCTTAATGCGTCAGGATCAGGTTTAGAGACATTACCTGCATTTTTGTTAAGCATGTCAACCAACCAACTATCGCTCTTGTCTTCCTGCGATAGGTACTCTTCTCTGATTGATGCAAGACGGGTACCTAATTCATCAAGCCTTTTGCCTTGTGCCTCAATTCTGGTGGTGAATTCTGAATCAGTCATACTTTCTCCTTTTCATCATCAAGTGTTAGATAAAATTGAACCAACTTCGGAATGTTCTTTTTGCCGATTTGTCGGCTATACTTCTTTGTAAATAACCGCTCAAGACGCTTTCTAACTCGACTGTCAATTTTCTTTTCCATATTGTCTCCATATCGCAAAATCGTCAGGACTCGGGCTTATTAACACCATGTACTCCTATCGAAAAGATTTATTTTTCATAATCACCCAATATGCTTTTCATTTGTGCTTTCCATTTTCTGTAAATATTGCATCTGTTTATAACCTCTGACTTTGGATGGATTCCCTGTAATGGATCGAATCAGTGCACCTACATAAATATGTCTGGAAATTGCCTGTTTTTGCTGAAAAGCGGCACACTGGCAAAAACGACACTCCGGATAGGGTTCCCATAAGGGGAAAATATTTTCTTTAAGTTTCGGGATTCCTTTAATTTTTTAGGTAAGCGTCTCTTTGTTTTCATAAGGAATCTCCTTATCCAAAAAAATGAAAAAATTGAGAATGAGATTTCGAGCGAAGCGCGGGGTTTTTTCCGCGCAAAGCGAAAAATCTCTATTGTTCTTACACGGCTTTTTATGTGTAAGAACAATCTTGAGGTATTGGAACAATACCGATTTCCATTTCTATTGTTTCTATTATTATAGTTTAGTGTCGGCAAATTGGGACGTACTATGACGGCATTTTGGGTGGTACGTTCACCTAAAATTGGGACACACGTTGCCCTAAAATTGGGACGTACCAATTTCATAGCATGTAGAGTGTTGCTACCACTCATTTTCGATCTCTTCATTCGACACCACAATCGGAGGTAACCGGAGCCGCCAGCGCAACATATTGACAATGGCTTGGTAAGGGGAAATGTCCTCCTTTCTCTGATAAGCGGGTTATAAAAATGTTTTAAAAAAACACAGTCACATTTCGAGCGAAGCGAAGCCCGAAAGGGCCAGAGCGAAGCGAAATGTGTTTTATAATTTTCCGAAGCTTTATCAGGAAAATTATAACTACTAGGATGCTCTCCTGAACTAGGCTTTTGAGAGCATCCGGCTTCACTTCGTTTTGATTTAAGCTTTATATGACTTTCGTTCGGTTTTCCCGAATCCCTTAAATTCGGTTTTCCCGAATACCGGAATTCCCGATTTAGATCGGAGATGAAATGATTTGCGCTCATTTCGGAATCCTCCTACGAGCTTCCCATCGAGCAATTTTAGCAGCGAAATGAGAGCATCTTTTGTGTCCAGGCTTACCGCACTCCTCGTATTCAGAAAGTGCGGCTTCCTCGATCTTCTCAAATTCATAGTTGTCCCGGTCTTTAGGCATGTCATCCTTGCACGATTTTAAATGGAAGAGGAAGTGCAGGATCTCTGGTTGCTCCTCCTGCATCGGCATCAAGTCTTTTATGTCCAGGTCCAACCCGAGAACACGATAATCCCTTGCCAGAATTTGAGGCGATACTTGCGGCCACATCATTGCGTAAATATTCGTTTCATTACGTTTCTTGATGACTCGCAAAAATCCATATTTCTGAAGTTGCTTGAGTGCGCGTATGATTGTTTCAGCACTCATACCCAAACGTGCCTTAAGCGAGTCTATCCCGTAATAAACATAACCCTTGCGCTCTCCCTTGATCTTCCAATCAAACTTCAATAGCGCACAGGCCACTTTAATAGCAGATGGCGATAAATGCTTATGTGCTAAGATTCTAACTGGCAATCGCGCATACCTTTCAGAATGAATCCAGTTATAAACAATCACTCCATCTGGTAATGGCCTTATCTTTGGTTTCGCCATAGCCTATTATCCTCAAAAAAAAGTCTTGACATTGGCCACGGCTTTATGTATAACAGCCATGACAATGGGTGTTGTGCTTTCAATTCCTTTAGGTTTAAGCCGCCTGGAATTCCGGCCAGGCGGCTTTTCTTATTTCTTAGCACGTTTTTTCTCGTTTGTCTGTCGATGCTGCTCAAGCAGTTCATCTATCGCCTGTCGGTCAACCAGAAGCGTACTTTGTACCTTAACAAAGATTTGAGGAAACTCTTGTAGATGGTGCATTTTATACAACCTGCTTGCCTTAAATGGACATCCTTGTTCTTCCGCTTCACTAATCCTAAAGTACCTTTTCATGGTTTCTCCTTGTTGTTAAAATTCTTACCAATAAAAAAAGGCCGAACCCGTTCATTATGAACGTGCGCGACCTTTGTGTCGTACGTGTTGTTGTGAAGCTAAAGGACTCTATAAAACAGTAGAAAAACGATTGCAATGAAAAATTTAATGAAATATGGACAAAAGTGAATAAATCTGTTAAGTCTTTAATCTTACTGCTATTTTGGTATTCGTCTTCCTTTTCTTTTCGACAATAGCTCTCCGGATTTCAAAGCAGCCTTTTTTACAGAATCAGGCATTAAGTGAGCATACCGGGCCGTTGTGGAAGGTTGTTTATGGCTAAGGAGTGCTCCCACCGTTGCCAGATCGACACCATTACTTACCATTATAGATGCGTAGTTGTGGCGCAAATCATGAAATCTAAAGGATTTCGGCAATTCCGCTTTCTTGCGTATCCGTTGCCAAGGGAGCTTGAATTCCACCCGTTGCTTCCCGCCCTTCCCTGGAAACACGTAATCGTTTTTTTTCTCGATGGAGCGCAAGATATTTAAGGCCTCTTCACTGACCGGAACAGTATTCGTTTTCCCGCCTTTGGGGACCAGTGTTACAAGTCCTTTTTGGAAATCTATGTCTTGCCATCGGAGCCGAAACAATTCTGACCGGCGAAGGCCACTAAAAAATGCAAACCGCACGAAACACGCGCTTTCAAAACATGGCCATTCATCAAGAACCTTCAGAAGATTAGAGCGCTGCTCGTCCAAGAGGTAGGCTACTATCTGATTATCGAGCTTTGGCATATCAACGCTTGAACATGGATTCTGACCCTGGAACATACCCCACTTGCGAGCTACGTTGAAAAGCCTCCTCAGAAGCACTAACTGGTGTTTTATTGTGGCTGGCGCGTATGGCTTCCCGTGTTTATTGCGCCCTTCCATAAGTTCGGATTTCATCTTATCAATATCGGCTATGCTGATTTGCTGTAAAGGCTTCTTACCAAATCGAGGTTTTAGGTGCTTCCGATAATGAAGCTCATCGTCATCCCATGTTTTTTTGTTCAGCTTAGCGAAAGGAAGGTATTCATCCCAAACGTCATTCAGAGTGGTTTTCTTCGCCTTATGATCGAGAAGATTAAATTCTCCTCGCTCCATATCGGTTCTTGTAGCGGCCTCAAATGTGCGGGCTTTGGTGAGATTGTCGTAAAAACGAAAATAGCGTTCCCCCTTCACTGACACGTCCACGCGAAACCGCTTTTTTCCGTGTCCAAACGTACGGCCACATTTGACGCATTCCTTTGCATCAACCTTGTTATATTTCTTGCATGTCGTACAATAAAGTTGAATCGGCATTTTTCTATCTCCCCATTTTACGTACCAGAATGAGAAACAAACATCCCATAAACGGTTACTCTAAACCGGTCTTTTACGTACGCGCTACGAACTTAAAAAAAGAAAACAGGCCGAAAAATACCGCAAATTATCGAAGAGAACGATAGCACCTAAATCCTTACGTGTAAAGGAATAATATCAGCTAGACATGAATGGAAGCGGATCGAGGAATGGTGTCATTGAGGAGCCTATTTGGACTCTTAATCAGGAGGTTCGGGGTTCGAGACCCTGGCGGCCCATCTTTAAAATCAAGGGGCTATTGCTATCAGGCTGTAGCCCTTTTTATTTCTTCTACCCCATTTCTCTCCCGAAGGAATTGCTACCCCTCTTTCCAGCCCTGGAAGTATGGCCGGTTCGAGGGGATTCCTTTTCGATCATTGCCCACACTCCTTTCTTTTACGGTCGAGTTGCCGTATCATGGTCGAGACTTGCCACTAACCAGACGTGTTCAGGCATGGCCGGGCTGTCAGGCCACCGTTGATAATGATTTTATCTTTGAGCACCTTCAAACATCAACCGGAGGTCATGAAGATGGGAGATACAGATACGATATGTTTGCGGTTGAGCCTCACCAACTGTTTTCTCCTGAAAGCGGACAACGGATACGTCCTGATTGATACTGGATATGTGTATGAGTGGGAGTTATTCTGTAAGAGACTTAAAGAAGCCGGGGTCAGGTTGTCCGCAATCAGTCATATCATTCTCACGCACTCTCATAACGACCACGCCGGACTGCTGAACAGGATACTGGCAGAAAATCAGGATATCTCGATAGTCATGTCATATCGCGCAAAGGAGCAAATGCTGCACGGCACAAACGATCACCCGTTCGGGGGAGGATACGTGAACAGGAGGGTGAATCTATTGGTATCCCTGAAAAAAGCGTTCGACAAAAGATGGACGGACACTTTTCCCCCATACAGATCGCGGGACAACGATATCCTTATCACAAGGCGCACTGAATTAGGCGAGATCGGGATCGGACTACCCGGCAGAATCATAGAAACCCCGGGCCACAGCGTAGATTCGATCTCCGTACTTCATGATAATGGTGATTGCTTTGTGGGAGATGCGGCGGCAAACTTTCTGCAATTTGCCGGGACAAAGCACTGCATAGTCTATATCGAAGACCTGGACGAATACTATGCAAGCTGGAGAAAGTTGATTTCAGCCGGTGCGCGGCGGATCCTGCCGGCCCATGGGAAACCGTTTGCGGTCGAAGAGTTGCAACGAGACATGGGAAAGAACAGGAAAAGCAACATGGTTATGATCCAATGAACGGGGCGGTGGGACCCGCCCCGCGGAGCGTCGAAATTGACCTTCGGTGGCGGCATGGGCAGAATCTCGGCGCTATCCCTGCCCTGTCAATGACCAGAGGCGGCACCTATGTACGCCTCCGCGCAAACCCTTGATTTCCTGCACCTTTCGGTGCGGCGATGGGCAATCCGAAGTGGCGGGGCGCCAAACTGTACGCCCCACCTTTCGGTGCGGCGATGGGCAATCCGAAGTGGCGGGGCGCCAAACTGTACGCGCCACCTTTCGGTGCGGCGCTGGGCAATCCGGAAATGGCGAGGCGCCAAACTGTACGCGCCACCTTTCGGTGCGGCGCTGGGCAATCCGGAAATGGCGAGGCGCCAAACTGTACGCCCCACCTTTCGGTGCGGCGCTGGGCAATCCGGAAATGGCGGGGCGCCAAACTGTACGCGCCAGGACGAAAAATGCCTTCTTTCCTAATTGGAAACTGTTAGTATCTCATAAGGTGAAATTCTCCTACGTTCATCCGGGTTTCCAGATGGATACTATGCTAACGCCAATGCGGACTGCAGGAGATCGGAGCATGTCCGACGATTTGACGGAACAAATTTCTCAAGTTGAGGCTGTCATTGCGACTCAGGAAGCATCACGCCCAATCCTGGGTGATGCCGTGGTTGATGCAACGCTTGCCGTCTTGCGGGCACGATTGAGAGCTCTCCGTGATCTCCGCAGACCCGGGGACACCAAACCTCTGGACTACGGCCTGCCTCGTTCCTACACGCCCAAATATCTTGCCGACAAGATCCTGACCACCCGCAGTTCCATCGAGGGCGAAAACAAAATCGTTACCGTTATGTTCGCGGATGTAGCCAATTCCACCGCCATGTTCGAGAAGCTCGATCCTGAGACGGTTCACCAGATCATAGACAGGTGTTTCCGCCTGATCATGGACGAGGTCCACAGGTACGAGGGGACAATCAATCAGTTCCTGGGCGATGGTGTGATGGCTCTTTTCGGTGCGCCCATTGCCCACGAAGACCATGCACAGCGAGCATGCCAGGCTGCGTTGGCCGTTCGGAAAGCTCTGGAGCCATACGGCGAGAGTCTTAAGAACCGGTATGGGATCGACTTCAATATGCGTATCGGCCTTAATTCCGGTCCTGTTGTTGTCGGCTCCATCGGTGACGACCTGCGTATGGACTACACAGCCAAAGGGGATACGGTAAATACCGCTTCACGGCTGGAGGAGGCATCCGAAGCAGGCCGGATCCTGGTCAGCCGGAATACTTACCGGCTGGCGCGTGAAGCGTTTTCTTTTTTTGCAGTGGAACCAATCCGGGTAAAGGGAAAGCGTGATCCGTTGACGGTCTATGAGCTGCATCGCGCAAGGCTTGCTCCGGGAAAGTCGCGCGGGTTGCGTGATCTGTCTTATGCTTTTGTGGGCCGCGAGCATGATATGGCTCGCCTCGATGATATCTTTGCCGGACTGAAGGCCGGGCGAGGGCAGACGGTAGTGGTAAGCGGAGAGGCCGGCATCGGCAAATCACGCCTGCTGAGCGAGTTCAAGCGCGGCATCACAAGCAGGGAAAAGGTGCATTGGCTGGAGGGACGCTGCCTGGCATATACCAGTTCGGTTCCTTACGGCCCTTTTCTTGACCTGATCCGGCACCATGCCGGTGTCAGGGACGAACATTCAGAAGACGCTGCCAGGCGGCGTCTTGACCTTGCCCTCAGCCGAATTTTTCCTGGAGATGCCCAAGCAAAGGCGATTATCGCAAATATGATGTTGCTGAGGTTGTCTTCCGAGGAGATCGACCTGCTGAAAGGGATACAGGGCGAGTTGTTGCGTCAGCGCATATTCGGCCTGATGGTCTCGTTTTTTGCACAATTGGCTGAAGAACACCCAACAATGCTTGTTATCGAGGACAGCCACTGGGCAGACGCAACATCACTGGAGCTGATCGAGCACCTGGTTCCGCTGACGGGGCCAATGCCGCTTGCAATCATCTGTGTTTCCCGCACCGAAACTCTCGAGACTTCCGAAGCATGGGTGAGGCTTACAACAAAATTTCATGAGAGAAGTTCCGATGGTTTTACGAATATCACTCTCAAACCTCTCTCGGAGCTTGGCAGCCTTGAGATGACGGCGCGCATGTTATCGCTCGAAAGCCTCCCGCATGCCCTGAAAGAACTTATTTTGGGCAGGGCTGAGGGAAACCCGTTCTTCGTTGAGGAACTGATCCGCACCCTGATCGAGCGGGGGGCTTTGGCCCAGTCCGAGGACGGCGGATGGGAAGCAACACGGCTTATTGAATCGGTTAACGTGCCCGTTACCCTTCAGGGCCTCCTGATGTCTCGGCTCGACCGGCTGCCGCTTGAGACAAAACGGCTCGCACAGCAGGCTTCCGTCATCGGAAGGATATTTCTCTACCGCGTTCTTTTTCACATGGCTGAAAGAAAAACGAGCGTGGACAATGACCTGAGTTGTCTGGAGGCAAATGAACTGATCCGCGAGCGGGCGCGCGATCCCGAATTGGAATATATGTTCCGTCATGCGCTGACCCAGGAGACCGCTTATCAGAGCTTGCTTGCCGCACGCCGTAAAGAGCTGCACCGCAAAACAGCCCTGGCAATTGAGGAACTCTTTCCCGACCGGATTGCGGAGTACTTAACCGTCATCGGTGAGCACTTTTTGAGGGGTGAAGCTTGGGAGCGAGCCTCCGAGTGCCTGATACGAGCAGGCGACAATGCGGCCCGGCTGCTTGCCGGGGCTGAAGCACGGGTGCATTGTGCTCATGCGCTTGACGCACTGGCGCACCTGCCCCCTACGGAAAACAACCGTAGAATCAAGGTGGATACACTCATCAATCAACTGAGAGCCTCCTGGGCTTCTGACTCACCGGAGAAGAACCTGGCCCGCATGAGCGAGGCGGAGCGGCTGGTACAGGAATTGCCAGGGCCCGACGGTACCCCCGGCAGCGACCGCCTCCGCCTGGCGCGAGTGCGATATTGGACGGGCAATATCCATTTCTTGAGCAATGCAATGCCTGAAGCGATCAGGTATTTTAGTGAGGTATTGGAAGTGGCGAAAAACTTGGGCGATCCTGAACTATTGGTTTCTGCCTGCTATTCCACCGGAAACGCATTATACTGTCAGGGACATTTTGGCAAAGCTGAACCGCTGTTCCGTCAAGCGATTACGCGGTTTGAGCAATTGGGCGACTGGGCACGCTGGATTCGAGCTGTGTCCTTGCATGGCGGGACCCTGGCAACGATAGGCCGCTATGCAGAGGGATTGGCCGAATGTCAACGCGGTCTGGCCCGCGCCCATGAACTCAATGCTCTGGACGGGATCGCTTTCAGTACTCTCTGCCTGTCCTGGATATACGCTGTTGCCGGCAATCTTGCCTCCAACAGAGAAACCTCTCGACGAGCGACAGAAACATTCGAACATTCAGGCGGCCGCGCCTTTGTCTATCTCCTCTATCTGTTTCGCTCCTATTCCGAGGTTTGCGCCGGACAGTTCGAGGCCGCCGCCGAAAGCATTGCAAAGTCGCAGACTATTGTGCAGGAGCTCGGCGGGCAACTTTTCGCTGCTGACATATTCGGCTCTTTTAGCGCCGAAGTGGCCCTTGGCAAAGGCCAGGTCGAACAAGCCTTAGCCATGGCTGAGCAAGCTGTCGCTATTGCGCGGAAGATAGGCGGCATCTTTGGTGAAGGCATGGCGCACCAGGTGTGGGGAAGATCGCTTGCCGCGATGACCCCGCCAAAGTGGGACGAAGCTGAAGCACAAATGGCTGAAAGCCTTCGCCTTCTTGAACTGGGTGAAGCCCGCCTTTTTTCTGCCAGCATACGGATGCACTGGGGAATCATCTGCCGTGATCGAGGGAAAACGGATGCCGCCCGTGAGCATTTTGAAAAAGCCGCTGCCCGGTGGACAGCCAGCAATATTCCGTGGGAACTGGAGCGGGTGAACAAACTCATCGCGGAGTTGCCGAAGGCCTAAGGAATTTTTTTATGTCTCAGGCAATCAGCACGCGGTGGCCCCAGCACGGTGAGAAATGCTTTTGCTGCAGGACAGCCAATCAAATCGCTTTACTTGCCAAACTTCCAGAAATTCCAGCCATAATGGAATCTCCCGCTCCCTGCTCCCTGCTGTTAAATAGTTTGACCCCAAGAAAGTCCTTGACAATCTCGCTCGGTTGTGTTCTATTTATATCCGAGCCCCGAGAGGTCGAAGTAAGAAGCCCAGTGAACATGCTCGGCGGAAATACTCAACGGAAAAAAGAAGGGCAAGCCTTCTTTGGGGAAGTTGAGAAAAAAAACCGGGATGAACCGAACGGTAAAGTTGGGCGACTGAAATGGTCACTTGGGGTTCAGCCTTTTTTAATCTTGGCATAATCACCTCGATTTTTTATTTCCTTCCTCAAATCCTTTATTCCCAGATTTATGAAAGACATTGGACAAAAGGAAAGGATATTTACCTGATCCGCCGTTCAAGGTCTTCTCGGGAAAATTTCCCGGACTTGGTGACTCGCCAACATTCAGTATAGCGATGTATTGAGAAAATCCGGCCGATGTTTCTCTTAGGCGGCGGACTTTACACCCCTCGATGTTGCGTCCGGCTCACTCGCCTCGCGATACTCAACCCACATGATAGCTGCCCTTGATCTTCTTCCTTTACGCGCCTCGGAAAAACCCCTGCCGCCCTATGGTGATGGCTCTTCGGCCACGTTTGTTCGAGAGGGGAAAAACGCACCAGTCGGTTGAAAATCTACAATGATCGGTTATCTAATAAGAATGAATATCGAATCGACTTGGAGGAACATGAAATGAGCTTAAAATCGGCAACGTTACCCATACTGGCGGTGGTCTTTGCCTTTACCTTAGCTTTCGGCGCCATGGCCCAGGCCCAGCAGACACGGGTTGACCGCGATTTTGGATCGCACCATAGATATGATTCCAATCAGTTCGGCGATGACCGGGCCTACACTTCGCCAAGGGGTGGTACTGACAGGGATTCCGACGCCAGGTTGGATCAATGGCGTCCAAATTCTTACGGGCTTGGCGGCGATTATTGGTATGACAGCAGGTAACCGCTCCATAAGCGTAAATCATTGTGACCATCAGGCGTAGACCACTTGGGACTGAAAGCTTCAGGAGCGAGGGGCCGTTTTAGTCTGGTTTGCATTCGGAAGAGCGAAAATTTCACATTTCCAACTTCACTCTTCCAGCTTCACTCTTCCAGCTTCACTCTTATAACTTCACTCTTCTAACTTCCGGGTACCCCGTGCCCTAGCCTCTGTAGAATGCCCTGCAATCGACTTTCTCAGGTAAACCCATAGCCAGACGTCTCTTCCCGAGCGGTCCTCCGGCACGAGAGCATTGTCGGAACAGAAATTCCGATCCCATGCTGATCTGTGCTTTTGAAACAGCGGCCCGGGTTTGATCCCCGTAAAAGCAAACAATGGGAGAAGGAAAATCTGCTGTAAGAATTTATAAGTCCGGGCTGTCCCCGTAACATCAAATGCACTACTAAAGACATACATATGTAATACGTTCAGGCAATAAAGCATAAATGTATTTATATGCCCCGTCATATAACTCTGCTAAGCAATGCTTTAAAAATTGACAAGTGCGATTTAAAGGGCTAGAAGGGGGGCAAATAATCTACCTAATATTAGAAAAAGATTAATATCATGACGCATCTGGCGGGATCAGAATATGACGTAGGGGGTTTAGATCTATCTTCCGGGTGATAAGAGCCGTGAGAAAAGACATTATCTACAGTCTAAGGATTACCGGAAAGGTTCGCGATGCTTTGAGGAAAGCAGCCAGCCAGGAGCACCGCACGATGGCTTCGCTTCTGGACAAGATCATCTCCGATTACCTCGAAAAACGGGGGTACCTCGTCGGGGGGGCCCTCAGCCAGGAGCGGCGCAAGCACCATCGGGTCAATACGGCGTTGCCGGCCGCCACATACTATGGGACCAGCGCTATTTCGTCCGCTCCTCTTTCTTGCGTGGTGTTGGACCTTTCATTGGGAGGTGCTTTAGTCGCCTATCCCCGAGGCTCGGAGATCAAGGACACCACGATTGGGGAAATGCCCAATTTCAGCCTCTGTTTCGAAGTGCCCCGGATCAAAGAGGAGGTTTGCTTCAGATGTGATCTTCGCCGCGTGTTTAGCATTGACAACGGCCTGAAGATCGGAGCGGCGTTTATGGATCCGAACGGGCACAATTTTGACAGACTCGGAGCCTATCTGGCGCAGTGACCGGGAACGAGAGGTTCGATTAAGGAATTGAGCTTCCATCCTCCCCTTATCCGGCTTTATATGCAACCAGCGCCGTTGCAAATATTTGTTCCCATCTGGAGACCGCCCGACACCTGCCCTGTGGTGTTACCCTGAAACACATTGTTGGTATATGCACCTGAAGAGGTCAGGCCATACCCGGCGTTGCCGGCCGCAGTGTTGGCTATCGCCGTGTTGGCGACGATGCCGTTCCCCCCGTTGCTGTTTGAAACGTTGCTGTTCGCCATGCAGGCGTTGATGCCGTTACCGGTGTTGCCGGCCGCAGTGTTGGCTATCGCCGTGTTGGCGACGATGCCGTTACCCCCGTTGTTGTTTGAAACGTTGTTGTTTGCAGTACCGGCGTTGATGCCGTTCCCGGTATTGCCGGCCGCAGTGTTGCCGTTCGCCGTGTAGGCGTCAATGCCATCCCCTCCGTTGTTGAATGAAGCGTTGTTGTTCGCCGTGCCGGCGTTAATGCCAAACCCCCCGTTGTCGTTTGAAACGTTGTTGTTCGCAGTGCCCGAGGAGTCGATGCCGTCACCCCCGTTCCAGGCCGAAGTGTTGTTGCTCCCATTGGCGAGCGTGATGCCAACCATCCCGTTGTTGGATGAAGTGTTGTTGGTCCCGATGGTGGCGAGGATGCCATTCCACCCGTCGCTATAGGCTTGAATATTTTCAGCTCTCGTATTGGGTCCTGCCAGATTGATCCCGTCTAATCCCATCCCCCTCACGACGCCGTTTGTGACGGCGATGTTTGCCTCCGTGGGGGCATTCACTCCTATGCCGTTTCCGGTGGGGCTGCACGAAACCGACTTATTAGCGCCTGGCGTACATACGGTCTGACCCGAGATGGTATACCCGTTGAGGTCCAGGGTGACGTCATCCGAGGTAATCTCTATGCAGGTGGTATTGGCTCTGGTGACAGTGAGATTGCTTGAGAGTCTGTAGCTTCCAGGCCGGCTGATGGTCACCGGAAAACCCGGGGTGTCTCCCGGTGTTACACCCCCGGTGTTGGCCCTTGCCTGATCGATCAGCACGACTCCATCCACCGCATGGACACTCCCGCATAAAAGCATGATGGAAAGAACCACAACCGAGCTTAGCGCAACACGACTCTTCATTGATTTCCTCCCTGACATTTGCATAATACCCCGTTCCCGTTATGCTTCGAATCAGCCCTTGTATCTTGCACCGGAATAATACTTCGAGTTGCGATCGGTTTGGATTTCACTACCACACATGGCTCAGGCTCGGTCTCCCCCATCCTTTGCTTACTACAAAATCTACAAAGCTGTGAACGTCTTTGCCTGCAGTAGCAGCGGTATATAGATAGTATGGACGTCTGAGCGGATAGGTTCTATCCTCGATCGTTTCCCTCGATGGAATAACCGGCAGCGAATGCTCGTCTTTTTTGATCTTCAGGAGCTTGATCCTGGACGCAGGGCCGGGAAATGGGTCTCGCATTCTTACGTAAGCTACTGAGCCTGCTGTTTCTGCAACCTTTTTAATTATCACCGGGAAGTCCGGCAGTGCAGTTGCGCTTTTGGTAATTGGAACTCCTCCCAGGATGTCGTTCTCCACAAACAACAACGTGCCGGGATGCTTATCGCCCGATTTGAAAACTGTAATGGCTTGATCTTTCCCGTTGATATCCTTCCAGTTGACAATCTCACCAGTGAATATCTTTTTTACCTGGTCTATCGAGAGTTCATCTACCGGGTTCTGCTTATCGGCTATAATGACTATCCCGCCGTATCCTACCACATGTTCGTCGAGTTGAAGCCCCTTGGCCTTTGCCGCCTGGATTTCCTGAGCGGTGATTTTGCGTGAGGCCATCGCCACGTCGGCTTCACCTGCAATGAGCGCTTTCATCCCTTCATCGACCAGTGAATTGGGGGATATGGCTATATCAACCTGAGGATGATCTTTCATATAGAGCAGGGCAAGACTGCGAACTCGGCCCCACATGGAATCGGCGCCTTTCACCTTGATGTGGACCTTTGTCTGGGCGGCCGACGGCAGGCCGCCTGCAACGGAAAATGCTGCTGCAATGATGGCGACTGTCAGAATCTTTTTCACTTGCTCTCCTTTTGCTTCAAGACGCCCTTCGAAATAAATCCACAGTTCAATACAAACTTCTGCTCTTAATACCAATCACTTTAAAGGGATTTTGTCCAGTTTTCTTTTAGGGGACCTCATGGATATATATGGAAGAATCTGCCAGGCCAACCGGCACGTTTTGCAATCCTCAGTAGAACAATGCGGCCCTTAGCGGGCAAGTTCAGAGCATCTTCTCAACTCAAACAATTCAAATGATACAAATTCATAATCATCCTAAGCTTGTTTCCGCCGGGAAACAGGATGCGGATTCCAAACAGCTCCCCTCTCATCTCTCTTCTTCGACTTCGTCGAGGGCCAGGTCCTGATATGAATGAAAAAGCTTGTGGCAGAACCTGTCCCACTGACCGCACAGTTCGATGGCCTCACCATCCATCCGGGAAAGGTCAAGACGCGACGTGATTTCCGATATCTCGTCGGCGAGTTCACGAACGGTTCGAGTGTTTGCTCCGTTAAGCAGGCTCTCGACAAAAGAAGATGGAGGATACCAGGCAGAGGAGCGCTGAATATCTCGAAAAATTTGCGTCAGCAGCACGTTTCTCGGACCCTCCCAGAGCTCGTTTACGGCCGCATCCCTGTAAAGGCGGGGGAGCGATGAGAAATCCTCCATCACGCCATGGCCCCCGAATATAGACATGGCTTGTCTGAGTATGTCTACGGAATCCCACGACGCCGTTATCTTCTGAAGCATGATGGATTCCCTGACATTGAACCGTTTCTGCCTGGCAGCGATCGGCTCGGCATCTCGCATGCTTTCAAGCCCGAGAAATTCCCCGTACAGTTTAAAGGCGCCGGCCGTAGTCCTTCGAGCATAGCCTTCAAGGTTCTTTATCTGCCCTGCGACCATGGGGAATCGGCCGATTGGAAAGCCGAACGCCTCCCGGAACTCGCTGTACTTTTTTGCTTCCCGTGCGGCGCGGGCCATGCCGGCGGCCCCGGAGAGTCCAACGGTGAGGCGGGAAAGGGTCAGAACGATGCCGACAACGTTGGCCACCCCTCCATCCAGGGGACCTACCGGGTAGGCCGCTGCGCCGTTGAAGGTAAGTTCGGCGGTGGTCAGTTCGCTGGTGCCCATCTTCCACTTGATCCGGTCAATGGTGAATCCGTTTCGAACCCCTTTTTCCCTGTTTCCAGGGAGCCAGGATGGAACTACAAAAAGCGCCACCTTTTCCGAATCTGCAGGTTTGGCTGTAACCACCGCGTAATCGGCGTGAGTAGCCGAGCAGAAAAATTTAGTTCCGTAGAGCCTCCATGTGCCGTCCTCCTCTACCGCCTCCAGGACGTTTGCCTGCAAATCGGACCCGCCCTGGATCTCGGAGAGATACTGGGCGCCGATCCCGAAATCGCCGTCAATGCCTTCCCTGCAGTGCCAAAGAATGCGTTGTAGCTCGGGTGAATCGGGATATCTTTCGATGATAGCTATAAGGCCTTCGGTGCAGACAAGCGGACAGGCAATACAGGCCTCTCCGTTTTGATGGATCAGGTACATCTTGCCGAGCTTTTCCCAGGGAGATGTATTGCTTGAGAAAAGGGCCTCCGAGAAGACCTCCTTTTCCATCGTTTCAGTTTCGTAAGGCCGCATGATCCGGTCCACGCGATGATGGTATGCGTCGTAGTGGACCATGTAAGGGCGTTTCTCGGGGACGGCAGCGGCATCTGCAAAGTCCCTCCAGCGGAAGGATACCTTGGGGCTTATTCGCCTGGCGCCTTCATCCACATTTTCCCAGTCATCGCGGCTGAAGTGTTTGAGCACCTTTTGGAAGAATGGGTCGTCGAGATAGTAATCGAAGCTCTTCCTCCACTCAAGGTAGGGATCGAAGCTGTAAGGGTTGTTTCGGTAAGGCGGTGACATGGCGCATTCCTCCGTTCGGATTCCCATGAATTCATCTAAAAGGAGATTGTCAAAAGATTAAAACTACTTAAACAAGGAAACTTTTCCTTCAGGCATGTCAAACTGATTTCAAGATACCCCCCTTCCCGTCCCTATGAAGCAGATCGAAGCCACGTGCATTTTTTCGTCCCCGGCAGCCGGGAAGTGGGGTTGGGGGTCGGGCGGGGCCAGTCCACTTTTGCCAATCGACCCGGTTCAACGATTCGTTAGACCGGTCCCTAAGCCGTTACCTGCAGCCAGTCGCGTAGCGCGTGTGTGACCGCCTGCGGCTCTTCGAGCGGGGTGAAATGGCCGGCCCGCTCGATCACCTTTAGCTTGGCGCCCGGGATTAGCCCGGCCAACTCTTCGTGGGCCGCCACGGGGGTGCGCCGGTCCTCTCGCCCGCAAATCACGACCGTAGGACAAGCGATCCGTCCGGGATCGTCGCAGAATCCAGGGTACTCAAGCAGCGCCCGTATCTGCCGGACGGCTACGGCCGGGCCGAGACTTCTGCCCATAGCGGCGAAGGTTCCCCATAGCGCATGGTCATGGTTCCGTTCGGGGGCCACATAGCGGGGGAACGCATCCGCAAGGTAAGTGTCGAGCCCGCAGGCCTCGATGCCGGAGATCGAGTCCCGGAGTTGCTGGCGAACCGGTGGCAAAAGCCCGCTGGCGCTTGTGCTCAGCAGCGCCAGGCGGCATACGCGGTCCGGCGCTCGCGCAACGACCTCCAGTGCGACGCACCCGCCCATAGAGAATCCAGTCAACGCAAACCGCCCCGGAGCACCACTAAGGACCGCGTCCGCCATCGCTGCGATGGTCTCGTGCGCGGTGAGGTCGCAAGTTCGAATACGCACCGAACCGGCTAACGCCTCCGTTTGCGCCGCCCAGAGGCGCTCGTCGCAAAGCAGACCCGGAAGCAAAAGTAACTCAGGAAGCACGCCGCCATGTTTCACTCGTTCGCCCTCCGCCCAACAAATATTTCTATGGTTTCTTAATATAACCATGGTCCAAGCCTGCCAAGCTTTCTCTCTTTTCGTATTTTGCCATTTCGCACACGCAATATCAGTGATCCCCCCGCGTGATCCGATGCCCGGCTCGAACCGCCTGTCGGCTTTACAAGTATGTTTTGTGTTTTACCTTGCAAGTAACATTGGAAAAAGAAAGGGCAGGAATGAAATCGTCAGTGGTAAAGATTTTAGTTGCAGGTTTTGTTGCGATTGCGCTTGTGTCCGCCGGTATTGCGGTTGATGCCGGTAATGTGAGCCGCGCACGCCACGGGAATCTTGCAGCGGCCCAGAGACTTATAGAAAAAGCGATCAATAAGATAACTGCGGCGCAGGTAGCCAATGAATATGATATGGACGGCCATGCTGCAAAGGCAAAAGCGCTCCTCGACAAGGCTTATCATGAAATCAAACTGGCGGCGCTGGCAGCTAATAAGAACTGAATTATGATTTGCATGAAATCTGCGACATTTACGCCACCGGCTATCGACTCGTGAATAATCCGGGCCAGGCGCCATCGGATTGCCGTGCCGGGCTCTTTATATATCGTCACGACCTGGAGGAGTGTTTCGCACCCTCCTGTTCCCGGGAAAATCTAATAGCTCCTCGTTCGCTCTCTCCGCTCTTGACAACCTCCAGACCCAAACGGAATTCAACAGCCATAGCCTGGTCCAGTGGCAGCCCTGAGCCCCGATAGACAGCCTCGCGGTCGCTTTTGAGGCAGTAGTTCGGGTACTGGGCCATCTTCTTCGCCAACTTTTCCGCCTCTTCACGTGATTTACCTGTTTCCACCACGTAATTTGCAAGCCCCATCGCCAAAGCTTCTTCAGCGGATACGGATCTGCCCGTGAGGATCATGTCCATGGCTCGGCTGAGGCCAATGAGACGCGGGAGTCTCTGAGTGCCCCCGTCCACCAGAGGGACACCGTACCTGCGGCAATACACCCCCAACACGGCATCTCTTTCCAAAACCCGCAGGTCGCACCAGCAGGCGAGTTCCAGCCCCCCAGCCACCGCGAAACCGGATATGGCGGCGATCACGGGTTTGGAAAGCCGCATACGGGTCGGTCCCATTGGGCCATCGGCGGACATGTCAATATTCAGTCGATTCCCATGGCCTGCAGCAAAAGCTTTCAGATCAGCCCCTGCGCAAAAACAACCGCCTGCTCCCCATAAAACTGCCACGAGTGCGTCACCTTCGGTTTCAAACGACCGAAAAGCATTTGCAAGCTCATCGGCCATATTTCTGTCCACAGCGTTCTTGCGCTCCGGACGATTCAATATGACGGTCCAGACAGGTCCGTCTTTTTCAATCATGACATCCATGAGATCTCCTGGAAGTGGGCTACGCTGCTAATTAGATATAGGTCCCATCTTCGCGCTCCAATTCGATCCGATTTTGTCCCGATTTTTGTTTGAACTCTACAAAATCGACGACCTTTCCCATTCCTGCTCCTTTCGCGGTTCTACAGTCTCGTTCAAGATTTCCAACTCGAATCTGAAGTCGGAGTATCTGATCAGGTTCAGGCATCCGTAGTCCTGTGTGATATCGAAGATGGCATCCATGGATTTTCCCATGGCCTGGCAGATCAGGATGCGGTTGACACCGGCGTGACCGGCAATGAGTATGTCTCCACGGGTCGAACGGAGCGCTTCGAAAAGGGCAGGAATTACCCTGGAGGCACAGTCAAGGAAGCTCTCCCCCCCGGGCGGACGAAACAGGACAATATTTTTGCCCCGCTCCTCATATTGGCCCGGGAATCGCTGTTGGATCTCGACAAAAGTCGATCCCTCCCAATCTCCGAGGCCGATTTCCCGCCAGTTTCGGTTTACGAAAGGCTCGAGCCCATGGGGCCTGCAGATTATCGAGGCGGTCTCGATGGATCGGCTCAAGTCGCTGCAGTAAACGGCCGAAAGGGGTATCCCCAGCATTCTGTCCCTCAACCATTCAGCCTGCCGGACTCCCTCGGGGCTCAGCGGCAGATCCATCTGTCCTATGTAGCGCCTGGCACTCCCCGGATGCTCGATGGCGCCATGCCTCACCAGCCAGATATTTCTTCTCAGGCTCGTGGCGGCCATACTCATACTCTTTTCGTACTTTCGGATTATGCCGTCCAGGGAGACTCCCGTAAGTTTTTCCAGCCGGTCCCTGATGGTCCGTGCAGCTTTGAATCGCCTTTCCACCGCCTTCAGGATGTCGGGTTTGCCGGCAAATCTGCTCCTCGATCTCTCGAAGCGCTCTTCGAGCGCAACGAACCGGTCTTCTTCGATACACTTGTCGGCCAGAAAGACGAGGTCAGATTCGTCAAGGCCGCGCCTTTTTAGCCGGATATCCATGTGCGAAGCCACTACGCGTGCGACCAGCGGATAGCCTAGTTTCTCGATCATCCGGGCCCCGGCGCGGGCATGATCCGGCTGTGCCCTGGCAAGGTCGTGAAGGTATCCCGAGGCAACAACCAGGCCGGCATTGATATTTAATCCGGCACGGTTCAAGTGCAGCGCCAGTGTCCTTGCAAGTTCGGCGACCAGGCGGCAGTGAGCTGTTACATTGCCGGGAACGTCGTACCGGGCCAAAATCTCCGCGCATTCCTGCTCGCTCGGTATGCCTTCCATCGCTCGATAAGCCTGCAGCTTGCGGTAGTCCTCGAGGGTGTCGCAATCCATCAGGATCGATTCATCCACCACATCTATGTCTATGGCCTGCTTGTCATATCGGCTCAGGAAGCCCCTCAATCCCCCACCGTAGTCCGCTGGAAGGTCTGCAACACAGGCTGTGGGAACGAGTGGCGGATGCCCCCTTAGTCCTTGAAACCGCGGGTAGACGATCCTCGCGCCGTCTCGACGGTAGGCGCCGATGAGCGCACGTATGGTGGCAGGCTTTACCAGTGGAACGTCCGAGGGAAGCAGGAAAAAGGCTTCCGTACCGCTATCGAAACTTCTCAATCCGGCCAGAAAGGATGAAAGCATGCCCTTATCGAATTCCGCGTTGAAAATGCTCCTCACGCCCAGCTTCTCAAGAACAGGAGCCATTTCGTCGGCTCTATAGCCGACGACTACCCTGATGTCTTGAATGCCTGCATCGCGAAATCGCTTTACGGCCTCTTCTATTAAGGTCGATCTTCCGAGTGGCAGCAAGGGCTTGAAAGTTCCCATCCGGGATGAATAACCCGCCGCCAAAATCAGGGATGCGATTGCGCCGCTCTGCGTCATCGGTTCCTCTTGGCCCTTGCCCGGATGAGTTCCGCTACGATGCTCACCGCAATCTCTTCGGGGGTCTCGGCCCCGATATCGAGCCCGATGGGCGAACTTACCCTTTCGAATTCATCCCGCGCAAACCCCTCCCTGCACAGGGCCTCGTAGAGGGAGTCACGCTTCGTGCGGCTTCCGATCATCCCAATGTATCCGGCTTTTGTTCCAAGCGCCTGCCTCAAGAGCGTTTTGTCGTGAGCGTGGCCTCGGGTTACAAGCACCAGGTAGCTGTCTTCATTGATTTCCAGTCCCGCCAGCGCCCGATCGAAGCTATCCAATACGACGACCTCATCGGAGTCGGGAAATCGTTCGCGGTTGGCAAAGTCGGGGCGATCGTCGAGCACAACCGTTTGGAACCCCACCAGCCCGGTCAGGGACGCCAGTTCACGTGAAATATGACCGGCCCCGAAAATATATACGACGCCCTCATTGCGCAGCGATTCAACAAGATAACTCCTGTCTTCATGTTCGATCGGTTGCGGCCGGCCCGCTCGGGCCCCTGCGGTCAGGGCTTCAACCGTGCCGTCCCCCGGTCGGCCCACATAGGCTGCACCGTTGCTGACCAGCCACTGCGCGATGGGCTCCAGGCCTGCCTCACCCGAGGGGATTTCCGTTATCAGCCAGGCAGGCTTCCTTGCCCGCAGTGTTGCGAGGATTTCCCGGTAGAGCAGGAGGTTTTGCGTTTGAGAAGCATCTACGAACTGGACCAGGACCTTTACCCGCCCGCCGCAGATCATGCCGATCCAGCCTGCATCATCGGCGTTGAATACGAATTCCTTGAGCATGGACTTGCGCTCCCTTAAGGCCTCCATGGCCAGGTCACGCACCTTGGCTTCCAATATTCCTCCACCGATTGTACCGATAATGGATGAGTCCTCGCGAACCACCATCCGCGCGCCTGCGGCGCGGGGCGCCGACCCCGACCGGCTGACGATCAAGGCCAGTGCGAAGCTCTGCCCGCCTGCCAGCAACTCGGCGATACTGTTGAATATGCCCATAGGTCAATCCTTCATCCATTCACCTATTCACCCATTCACCTATTCACCTATTCACCCATTCACCTGTTCACCCGCTCTTCGACAATAGTCCTTTTGGCCGTACCCCTCGATGGGATGGCGCCGTTTGCCCTGATGTCGAAAGTAAAATTGAGTTTCTCTTCCTCACAGGCGGTTCGTATGGCCGGGACTGCTTGCAGGGCGCACCGCACCGCCTTCCCCGTCCTCTCCCCATGATCGTCTTTTACATAGACTTCGAGGTGCAGGAGGTCCTGTTTGCCGGCCCGGCTGAGCACGGCGCTGAAATCAAGGAGTCCTTCGACTGGAAAGAGCGCCTCATCGAGATCGGCCATGCACAGCTCCCGGCCGCTGGCCAGCCTGATCTGCCCCCCGACGCGGCCCTTGACCCGCTCCAGGCTCTTGAGCACAGTCCCGCAGGGGCATCGTTCGGGCAAAAAACGGCTGAGATCGCCGGTTCGGTAACGGATGAGCGGCATGGCGCGCCTGTTGAGCGTGGTGAATACGATCTCTCCGAGCCGGCCTTCCTCTAAAGGTTCTCCTGTTTGCGGGTCGACGATTTCAAAATAGAGGTCCAGCTCTCGCATGTGGTAGCCAAAATGTGCCTGGCATTCCACACCCCCCCCAAATCCCATTTCCGTCATGCCGTAGTGATTGTAGACCTCGCATCCCCAAAGCCTGCGGAGTTCGTCCCTGATGGCGTCAGGGACGTTATCGGTGCTCAGAAGCACGCTTCGAGGCGCGGCTTTTCCATTGCCGAGCCTTGCAAGCGAGAGGACATGGGTCGGGATTCCCACAAGAGCATCGATGCGTTCGCGTTCCATGACCTCGAGGGTCTGGCCGGCATCGCGGACGGGGCCATGAGCAATTCCCACCGCTCCCAGGCGGTCCAATGCCCTGGCGAGCAGATCGCCCACGCTGCCGGGACGTTCTCCGGGTAAAAGGATGAGCACCCGCTCTCCCGGGCCGGCCAAGGTCGACATTCCTGCGTGGAAGAAGTCGATAGTCGCCAACTGGTCCTCTTCAGCGAAATATATCCGCTTGGGATCTCCGGTAGTGGCCGAAGTTTGCAGCGTGACTACCCGTTCGACTTCACTTTGAGAGACGCACAGAAACCGCATGGGATTTTGCCTCAGCTCATCCGCAGTGGTGAATGGAAACCGTCCCAGGTCGCGCGGATGCGCAAGCTCTTTTTCCGTCAGGCCTGCAAAGCGCTGTTTGTAGAAGGGACTCCGGGTTCGGGCCCACAGCATTGTTTCGCGCAATTTTTGGACCTTATATGACTCGATCTGCTCAATGGTAATCTGCCGGGTCGTAGCGGCAAGCCTGCCCGCAATCCACTTCTCCAGGGGAGTGATTTCCATGCGGCCCTATGCCCCCCGTGGACCTCTCGCGCGATGCATGAAGCTGCCGCGGCTGTCGGTCAGATTGTAGGCACAGAACGGAATGATTCTTCCATCCGGGTGCACCACGTGGATGCAGCATTGTTTGAGACGCTCCAGGTCAAGATTCCATGCGTCTTGAAACGCCATAGCGGAGATTGAAAACGAATGGGTGCGGGCCCGATCGATAAACATGTCCCACCCGCCCAGGGAAAGAGTTGCCGGCTCGGTGCAACACGCGCACGCCTCAGTCGACGGATGCGTCCAGAACCGGCTCACGAAGCTGCGCGCCTGGACGTCCGCTGCCTGAACCGGCCCCGGTTTGCAGCAGGGCTGATCCGTGGCTCGCCGTGTCAGAGCCCGCAGCTCTCCATTTTCGAGCAGCACGAAATTCCCGTGGAAAGAGCAGTAGGCGTTCTCGCACCCTGGTGGTTTAAAAAAGTCCGGATTGATCATTCCCTCCGTTTGGGCCTCGATTGCCCTCAGAACTTCCGGAAGCGTGATTCTCCCCTCGTCGCCGGGTGGGGCGGGATATCTTCCGAAGTAGCTCACCGGCTGAAAGTGGACACCTCTTACGCCGGGCAGGCGTTCAAGCCCAAATCTTATGATGTCTCCGATCTGGTCGGCGTTGACTCCCGGCACTAATGTGGGCACGAGGACCACACCCAGGCCATGACCGGCGCAATTCTCGACTGCGAGCTGTTTTTCCTTTGATAGCGGACGCCCTCTGAGCCTCACATAGGTGGAGTCCCGCAATCCGTCGAACTGAAGAAACAGCGAAGCAGCCCCCGCGTCTTTGAGTTCCCTGGCGTAAGCCGGGTCTCCGGCTACCCGCAAACCGTTGGTATTCACCTGGATAAAATCAAATCCCATGGATCTTCCCATGGCGATGATCTCGGGCAGGTCATCGCGCAGGGTGGGCTCCCCTCCGGAAAGCTGGACGTTATATGGACCGCCTGCCTGCAGGAGTTGTTCAAACGAGGCTGCGATTGCGTCCATGCCCGGATCTTCCGCCTGGGAATTTCCTCCGTCCGCGAAGCAATAAGGGCAGCTCAGATTGCAGCTCTGCGTAACTTCGATGAGCGCCGTGCAGGTATGCTGGCGATGGTCGGGGCAAAGACCACAAGCCCGGGGGCAGGAGAGAGGGGGAGAGAGTGTGAAGGAGTGAGGGGGTGAAACAGGCTCGGTAATCACCTGGTCTCCCTCTCTCCCCGTCCCCCCCTCTCCCCATCCTTCAAAGGAGGGGCTGCCTCGCCATATCACCGCCTCAAAGGGCCCATGTTCCGGGCACTCCTTGCTGAGCACGATTTCATCTCCCCGCTCGAGCCTGGCGGCGCTTATTGTCCGAAGACACTCCGGGCAGACACTCTCTGTGGAGGAAAGAAAAATCTCCCCGCTCACAGCCGGCCGCCTGAAAGATCAAACCCGTTTTCCAAAAGTAATGCCTTCACCTTTTCGTACGTTCCGAGAACCAGGGTGGGACACCTGGTGCGGTGGGCCCCCGGGTCGTCGCCCAGGATCGTCTCACAGCGAATTCCCCCATAGACCCGGCCGTATTCCTGCGCAAACCACTCCACCAGTTCGGTGATCATGAGGTTGAGCCTCGGGTCTTCTTCCTCTTCGGGCAAGCCCCTGCCCGCGTAAAGCCCGAGCAGGCATGCCCCCCCTGTCAACGCTCCACAGAGCTCTCCTGAAAATCCAAGCCCTCCCGCAAGACCCGACATTACTCGAATCAGGTCTGTGTTGGACTTCCCCTGGGCCTCCAGACCCATAAAAAGGAGTATCTGGCTGCAGTAAAACCCCTGCCGTCCCAGTTCCATCATACGCATCATTTCGTCTGTCATGGGCGCACTCCTGAGAGTTATGGGTTATCAGTTTTGAGTTCTCAGTTAACTCAAAACTAACAACTAACAACTCAAAACTCTCTGCCCGCCGGAACTACGCTTTTTGTGCGATAAGCAAAAAGTAGCCGGGCATGGCTTTGTGCAGGTCGGCCTGCGCCTCGGAAGAGCAAGGAGCAAAAACTTCCCGCTCCCCACTCCCCGCTTCCCCTTCCATCACTTGTCCTCCAGAAGCTTTTCCACCTCCGCCATCTTTCCAATGGCCAGCTCTTCGGGTACGTTCACCATGCCGCAGTCAGGACATCGGAGCAGGTCCACGGGAAACATGCTTCCCAGATATGCGATGTTCACCTTGCCGGTTTCCAGGGGCACGGAGCACTTTGCACACCACCAGGAGGATTTCCGGGCGTCAGTTTCTTTTCCGTTCACGATTGCGGGTCCTCGACAATCTCCATGCGATGGCTGTAAGCATTGTGGATAATGAACTCACCGTCGGCGGCGGGCGCGTATTCCACCCAATAGGTGACGGCAGCAGGTTTGTGGTGAGTCAGAAAATGACCTGTCTGCCGGTTTACAAGCTTATTGCCGCTTCGTTCGGCATATTCGATCACCTGGCGGATGTCTTCGTCGAGAATCTGCCTCTGTTCCAGAATGTCGCGCAACTCATCGGAAATCGTGAGTCCGATCATTTCTGCTTCTCCGGCCGCTGTTTTCCCCCAGACTCTTCTGAGGATCTCTTTTTTGAGGCGCGCGCGGTTTTCATGCCTCTGAGAATAGCCCGGACCTTTCCTTTGCGCCGCCTCATCCACCGCCATCCCGAAAATCAAATCCAGCAGGTGCAGCGTCCGCTTGCCTCTGTGAGCTAGATAGTCCCTGCACATGGCGCAGTAGGCCACGTAGTCGGCCGGACTCTGTGCGATTCTCCTGGCGATGACGCTCGATGCGAGTTCAGGATTGGCAAAAAACATGAGCCCTCCGTAGCCGCAACACTCGGTTCGCTCACCGCTCAGGGGAAGTTCCTCGATCCGGGTCCCCAGCCGGCGCAGGATATTGCGCACACTTTCCTGGATCTGCTTTTCATGCCGGGTAGTGCAGGCATCGTGTACGGCAAGGACTTCAGGAACAGCCCCCGCTGCGGTTTCGGGCAACCCCAGCCGGTCGAACACCTCCCATAGGGAGACAATCGAGGCCTGGGTCAGGTGCGTCTTGAAAATCTCGTAGCATGTCGAGCAGGCCAGGATGAGTTGAGGACTCCCCATCTCCTGCCACCGGGTCACAAAATCCTTTAAGGTTTCGCTGAAAAGCTCGACTCGACCGGACCAGTCGGCGGGGGCCCCGCAGCAGCGCAGCATGAGACCTACTCCACCGGAGAGCTTTTCCCTCAACACGTCGTAGACCCTCATCACGTGTTCGGGGGCCGAGGCGCTCAACTGACAACCGGGAAAGAACAGCAGCCGGCTCGTCGTGGCGCCGGGCTGATGGCTTGCAAGGGCGCATTTCTCGGAGTTGCTGAAGAGCATGTCCCGCAAAGGGAATTCATGGACCGAGGGAGGCATCTTGCCCTGTTCTACCAGGGTCTCGCGCGCTCTTTTGCAAACCAGGCCCATGTGCAGGTCTTCTGGACATACTTCGCGGCACAGGCCGCACACACTGCACGAGTTGATGAGCTTGTTGGCGTTGCGTTGCCCCATGACGATGGCAAGGTTGTTGTAAATCTGCCGGATGTATTTTTTCGGATAACTGCCGAAGCTGTCGAGATACTCGCAAACCTTGACGCATTCGAGGCACTGGCACTGTATACACCTTGCGGCCTCCCGGGTTGCTTCTTCGGGCGAATATCCCCCGTGGCCTCCCGCCGGGGTGACCGCCGGCAAATGCTCCACCCCCTCAGTGCTTGTGTAGAGGCGGGTGAGAAATGGTCCCTCGCCGGATCGAGAAGCACTCAGAGACACCCTCTGCAGGTAACGGTCAATGGAAATCGCCGCTCGTCTGCCATCAGAGATGGACTGGATGTGAGAGAGTTTCAGACGGTCCTGCAGCATGCCGCCCCCTGCAAAAACACCTTCCTCGCTGGTGGCGAAGGTTATGGGGGCAACGGCAACGAGTTTCCGTTCATCGACGGCAAGGCCGAACGTATCCCCGAGCGCGCAGCCCGTGGCCAGGTAAACCGCATCGAACTGTTCCCGGACCGCCGTAAGGGAGAGGTCCTTTCCAACCCGCACCCCGAAGCGAATCTCAACCCCCACTTTTTCAAGCACCTGCAAATCGGCTTCGATCACCCCGGGAAGGATTTCCTCTGCGGAGAGATTCCACAGGCTTCCCCCAAGCCGATTATCCTTTTCAAAGACTACGGCGCTGTATCCCTTCCTGGCCAGGTCGAAGGCGGCTGTAAGGCCGCTGAGGCCGCCTCCCACAACAGCTATCCGTTTTTCTCTTCGGGGAAGGGACGTAATCTTGTCCCCGGAGTCGGCCGCCCAATCCAGACAAGCCCTTTCAAGCTCCCTGACGGAAATCGGTTCTCCGGCTTCTCCTCTCTTGCACACAGCCTGGCAGGGATGCTCGCATATCCGGCTCACTATTCCGGGAAAAGGGACCGTTTTTCTGATAATCTTTGCGGCGGCGGCAAAGTCGCCCCTGGCTATCTCCGCAGCCAGGGCCCGCGCGTCCAAATGGATGGGGCACGCGGCAGCGCAGGCGGGGGGATTTTCCTGGATACAGTGCTCTTCCAGTTTTTGAAGCTCATCCCGTTCCATGATTCTTCCAAATAAGCTGAGAAATTAGGCTGAAGGGGTCTAGGCCGAAGGGGTTTAGGCGGTCGCCGCCCCTCAGCCTTCAGCCTAACATCCTTCAGCCTGTTCTTCCCAACCTTCAGTCTAACAGCCTTCAGCCTGCTTTTCCCAACCTACGCTTTTGCGGCTTTGAGGCCGGCCAGCACCTTTTCGGGAAGCGCGGGGAGCTTGGTGATACGCACGCCGCAAGCATTATATATTGCATTGACGACAGCTGCATGAGGCGAGGTCAGAGGAAGCTCGCCTACCCCGGCGGCGCCGAAAGGCCCGTTCGGGCGAGGGGTTTCCACGTAAAAGATATTGAAATTGTCAGGAATATCATCTGCGTAGGGCAGTCCGCAAGCGTGCAGGGTCGTATGCTTCTTCAGATCTTCAAAGTCTTCGGAGAGCGCAAGGCCTATGCCCTGGGCCACACCGCCGTAAATCTGGCCGTCAACGACCAGTTTGTTGTTGATCTTCCCAACATCGGCCTCCACGGTAAAGCCTTCCACCTTGACCTTGCCGGTCTTGATATCGACGGCGACTTCGGCCATGAAAACGCCGTACATGTAGGTGGAAAAAGGCTTTCCCTGCGCGTTCGCGTCACAGGCGGAGCACATCGAAGCAGCCCACTTGCCTGAGTAGCGCACGGGTATCTTTTCCGCCACCATTTCATCATAAGTCCGAAACGTTCCGTCTGATTTCCTCATGGCCGAAAGCAACAGTTCACAGCCGCTCTTGATGGCATTTCCGGTTACCACCTGCTGGCGGCTTCCGCCTGAAGGCCCGCTGTTGGGGGTGATGGCCGTGTCGTTCATTATCAGCGTGATCCGACCGGGGGAAATGCCAAGCGGCTTTAGCCCTTCGTGAACCGTACCGAGCGTACCCATGTCCGCTCCCTGGCCGTGGTCCTCCCATGAAGTCAGGATGGTGACGCCTTCCTTGGTAAGTTCCAAAACCACTTCCGAACCGTCAGGGCCGTCAAGGCCGCAGCCGTAGATGCCGATCGATACCCCTACGCCCTTCTTCACTTCCGGTGTAGATTCGTGCTTTGCCTTCGCCTTTGCCTTCTGGTAGAGGGGACGCAAATGGTCGATCATCTTCGTGAAACTGAAGACCTCGGGCTCCTGTCCGGTAGGAGTAGTATCGCCGGGACGGTAAACGTTCAGGGCCCTCAGTTCCAGCGGGTCCATGCCGGTCTTTTCGGCCAGCTCGTCCATGAGCACTTCGCTTGCGAGAAAACTCTGGGGAGAACCATAAGCTCGGAATGCCGAACCCCAGGCATGATTGGTACATGCCGTACGGCCCAGACCGCGGATGTTGGGGATGCCGTAGCCGGCGCCGATGAACTGCGCTCCGCGCAGGGTTAGAAGATCGCCGAACTCGGAGTATGGACCATGGTCCACCAGCCAGTCGGATTCCATGGCAATGATTTTACCGTTCTTGTCCGCGCCGTACTTGAGCTTGATGAAAAAGGGCGAGCGCTTGCCGGTGTAAGTGATGTGCTGATAATAGTCGTATCTGAGGAAAACCGGGCGGCCTGTCGCAATGCAAGCCACGCCGAGCAGGGCTTCCATGGTCGGGCTGAACTTATAGCCGAAGGTGCCTCCGGCCGGGTTCTGAACGATGCGCAGCTTCGCGGCTTCAATACCCAAACCGGGAGCAATCATCGCGTGATGAAGATGGATGCCGATGCTCTTGGAATGTATGGTGAGCCGCCCTTCCTCGTCATAATAGGCGAAACCGACGTCGGGTTCCATGGTCAGATGGGGTTGACGCTGCAGATAGAACTCATCTTCTACCACGTGGGCAGCCGAATCCATGAGCGGTTTTGTCTCGCCGCCCTTTGCGATCTTCTGCTCGAAGTAGACGTTTGGGGTGCCGGGGTGAATCTCGATCGCATCGTCGGCCATTGCAGCCGGGGCGCTCATATAGGCGGGAAGCTCCTCCAGCGTCATCTTGACTTTATCCGCCGCAGCCCTGGCGTTTGCTTCCGAGTCGGCGCAAACGATGGCGATGGCGTCGCCGTACTGGAACACCTTGGTATCGCACAGAATAGGACGATCCCAGCCGTCACCCTTGTTGGTGGGGAAGGTAATAAGACCGGTGATGCGATTTTTGCCCTTCACGTCCTTGTGCGTTACCACCTTGTAGACCCCTGGCATCTTCTCGGCCTCGGTGGTGTCGATGGAAAGTATTGAGGCATGGGAGACCTTGGCCTGCACGAGGGCGAGGCGCAATGTATCGGGGGGCAGCTTCAAGCCCAGGTCCGCACCATAGTCCAGTGTGCCGGTTGCCTTGGCGATCGCGCTGGGACGGGGATACTTGCTACCCCAGATGCTTCCGTTATCCGGGATACGAAACTCCAAAGCTTCTTTTCCTATCTCGCCGCGCAGCACGCGCGCCGCTTCCATGACCGCATCCACGATAGGTTTATAGCCGTTGCAACGACAGGCGTTGGAATATTTCTTAAACCAGTCCCGCACCTCTTCCCGTGACGGCTTCGCGTTTCCATCCAGCAGCGCTTTGGCGGAAACGACGAAGCCCGGCATACAGTAACCGCACTGCGGAGCGCCATACGCCACCAGGGCCGCCTGAATCGGATGAAGGTTATTCGGCGTGCCGATACCTTCGATAGTGGTGATGTCGGCGCCTTCCTCGACCTTTTTAATCTTGGTGACGCAGGAACGGATCACCTTTCCGTCCATGATGACTGAGCAGCAGCCGCACTGGGCCATGCCACAGCCGATCTTGGTGCCCGTCAGGCCGAGTTGTGCGCGAAGAACGTCCGCAAGCGAAGCTTCCGGGTTTGCGATAATCGTTCGAGGAATCCCGTTGATGTTAAGGACCTTTTTCTCCATACGTTCCTCCTGCATTAGAGGTGCACGAAAAGCAACCGTTCAAGCACCCTTGGCAAAGCCGCAGCCCGGGTGCCTCCACGCCTCGCAATGGACGCACGGTCCTCCGTGCGCCAATCCGGCAATATCTCTGCGCGTGATCTCTTCCCCGGCAGGCAGCCCCGGGAAAATCACATCGAAGATGCTCGTTTTGTGGTACATAACGCACCCCGGCAGGCCAAGGAGGAAAATATTCGCAGGAAAGGCAGGCATAACGTGGCGCCGGGAAGAACCGCAGTTCCGTAAGTCGCCACCCGTGCGCCGGAATTCCGGATGACCGCCGGGGTAACATCATCCGGGTCCACCGAGATCGGGGCATTTGCACTCAGTCTACTATACTACCGAATTACTGTTATGTCCATTCTGACAGAGGCCAGGACATGTATTTAAATGCTCGTCTGACAGCTCTTCTAAAAAAGGACTGATCCTGCTCCATTTGTTTTGCCGCGTATTGGCGTAGGAAATGTGGAGGTTCCGCTTGGCCCTTGTGCAGGCGACGTAAAGCAGCCTTCGTTCTTCCTCGACATTACCGCCGTTCCCTCCACCGTCTTCATCGACAGATCGCCAATGCGGGAGGATATTTTTCTCGCATGCAGCCAGAAATACCGTATGAAACTCCAGCCCCTTTGCCGCATGTATAGTGGAAAGCCGTACACCTCGATCCTTTTCTTCATCGTCTTTGTCTTCAGTTCGCAGAGAGCAGTCTTCCAGGAATTCTTCTATGGTTTTCTTTCCTTCAGCGATGCTTAGAAGCTCATTGACGTTTTCAAAGCGCGATATCAGACTGCTGTCATCAGCGTCTCCTGCCCACGTCTCCAGATATTTTTCGTACCCCGTGATGTCGATTACTTCTTCCAGTGCTTGTTTCGGCGGCATCTCCTTGATGCGATCGAGGATGAACAAAACCATCCCGATGCCTTCGGCGGCATTTTTCAGGCTGAGTTTTTTCTGAATGGCCAAGGGGCTTTTTCCCATGAGGGAGCCGCCAGGCAGGTCGATCCCCCTGATTTTCTGAATTGATTTTTTACCTATTCCCCTCTTTGGGGCGTTTAGAATGCGCTCGAAGGCAATGTCATCTTTTGGGTTTATGGCGCAGGCAAGATAGCTTGTAAGGTCCTTGATCTCCCGCCTCTCAAAAAACGAAATCCCGCCGATAAGCTTGTATGGGACTCCCAGTTCATTGAAGGCTTTTTCCATGATACGGCTGATAAAAGTTGTCCTGTAGAGGACCGCCATCCGTTCGAACTCGAGCCCGTCGAAGCGGTAAGCTCTGCATTTTTCGGCCACCCACCTCGCTTCGAAATAGGCATTTTCAAAGCCTCTTAGAGATGGTAGATCGCCGGGTTTGTTGCTGAAGCACTTCTTTTTGATTTCCTCGTGGTTGAAGCTTATGATTTCGTTGCCCAACTCGACAATCGGGGAAGTGGAGCGGTAATTGTGCTCCAGCAGGAAGACCTTTGTTCCTTCATACTCATTCGGGAACTCGACGAAATAGCTCGGCTCGGCCCCTCTGAAACCGTAGATCGATTGCGAGAAATCACCCACGACCGTGATGTTTCCATCTTTAACCAGCAGCTTGATTATGGCGTTCTGGATTGAGTTGGAGTCCTGGTGCTCATCTAACAGGATATACTGGAAGAGGTCCTGGTACTTGGCTCGCAGTCGAGGGTTCCTGGTCAGCAGATCGTGTGCATGGACCAGGATGTCGTCAAAATCCACGGCATTCGATTCTTTGAGCCTGTTGTTGTAGTGCTCGAAGATGAGGTCCAGTTTTCTGAATTCCTTTATGGAGTGGATATATGCATCGGGCCTCAGAGAGTTTTTTGCCCTGCTTATGTGGGCCCTTAACGCCCTGGCGTACTTGCCGTCCATGCCGAACTTGTCCTCGATGATATTTTTGATAAAGCCGATCTGGTCTGTACCGTCATAAATCGTTATCGGGTTTCTGAAGCCGATTTCCTCCGCGTGCCGTTTTAAAATCTGCAGCATGGAGGAATGAAACGTCCTCACCCACGGAAATTCCGTGGTTCCAAGCGTCGCTGATTCTATCAGCCTTTCTTTCAGCTCGTTTGCAGCCTTGTTGGTAAAGGTGATGCAAAGGATTCGCCCGGGATCGAAGCCGGCCGAGTTGACCAGGTGCTCGAACTTGGCAATGATGGTCGAGGTCTTGCCGGCCCCTGCGCCTGAGCAGATCAGGGCTGGTCCATCCAGATACTCGACTGCTGCTAATTGTGCTTCCGATAACGATGGCAATTAGTTACCTCCGAAAAGCCTGCCCCTGAAAGAATTGGATCGAGAATCCCGAGTACGCTCAACTCCGTCCCGCTCTGGAGGGACTCTTTAACCTAAATTCGTCTATTTTACCAGTCCGGTCTCGCCATGGTAGCGCCGCCTTCCATGGCCGCGTTCTCCGCCCAGACGCATTCCGAAGATTCTTTCATCCTCCCATGGTAGCGCCGACTTCCATGGCGGCGTTCTGAGTGGGTCAATCCCTCTAAATTCCACGACTACCCCTTAGCCCAAAGACATTTTCGCGTTCATCCACACCGCTACGCTCCTCTCAATGTCCCCAAACCAGTCCGCCGTTATTCATAATTTGCACCGGAAATATCGATATGCGGTTGTCCACAGCACAAACTCGAAATGGCAGGTATGATGGCTCTCGGAAGAAAGATCGGCTGATTTCATGGAAGGACACGATTTTATTGAGTATTTTACGGCTGCCACCGTATAAGGAGCGTGGTTTTCCCCCCCGGGTTTATCTCCACCCGGAAGGGGCAGCCGTTTTTGCTCCCTGCTCCCTGCTCCCTGCTCCCCGCTCCCTGCTCCTTACTCCCCGCTCCTCAGTCCTCAGCCCTCAGTCCTCAGCCCTCAGTCCTCAGTCCTGCGCCCTCACAAAAAATCGGGCGCGAACTTGAAGCATCTAACATTGGCTGGAACGGTTAGCGCGAACCCGAACGAAGTGAGGGTTCAGTCCTCGCTCATGCGCCTCTGAAATCGGGTCTCCTTTTCTCTGCGAAGGCGGTCATGGATTCCTTGCAGTCATCCGACGGCATAAGGAGCATATTCTTGTGAATGGCCATGGAAATCCCGTCCCGGACAGAGGCAAACCGGCTATAGTTGAGGACTTCCTTTGTGTTCTGGACTGCCAGAGGGGCGGATTCCAGAATCTCTTCCGCCAACTTTTTGGCGCTGGCCATCATGGATTGCTGATCCGGGAGAACTTCAATGACCAGCCCCATTTTCGCCACTTCGGCAGCGTTGAAAAAACGGCCTGTATAGGCCATCTGCCGCGTATACATCTGACCGATGATGAAGGGGAGCCGCTGCAGGACTCCCATGTCGGCCACAAGACCGATCCTTGCCTCCCGAAGGGAAAATGATGCATCCTGTGTGCACAGGCGAAGATCGCAGGAAGTAATAATATCCAGCCCCGCTCCGATGCACATCCCGTGGACGGCGGCTATCACCGGCTTTTTGCACTCTTCGATGGCATGACAGCACTCGAACATGTTTTTTTCTTTAAGGGGAATTTGGAGCAGGGCTTTCGTCGTACCGGCAAATCCGCGGGACATGGCATCTTTCAGATCCAGCCCGGCGGAGAAGATGCGGGCATTGCTTTTAAGAATAATCACCCGGGTCTCGTCATCAACAGCAAGCTCATTAAAGGTATCGGTGATTTCCGTCGCCAATTCATAGCTCAGGGCGTTTAAGCTATCCACCCTGTTGAGTCCGACCGTTGCAATATGATTCTCCTTTTCCACTTCAATCCATTTGTGATTCATAATGACCTCATGTTGTCGGTTGCTTCAGCGGCATTATCCCCCGTAATCCTGGCTGAGGTTCAATCCTCACGGCTTCTCATAAAAAAGCGAAGTTCTCCCGCCGTCCACAACCAGGTCGTGACAATTAACGAAGCTGCCCTCGTCGCTGGCAAGGAACAGGGCCGCATACGCGATATCTTTGCCCAGCCCTGCTCTGGGCAAAGGAGTAGCCTTGGCGAGGTTTCGCGTGAGTTTTTCCATTTTTCGCTGGGTTTCAGCAGGATCAAGGGTCTGTGCGACCTGGGACCCACCGAAAAAAATTGGTGTCGCAATAGCTCCGGGAGAGATGCAGTTGACGCGAATGCCGTAAGGCCCCAATTGTACGCCGGCTATTTTACTTAACTGAGTCACAGCCGCTTTGGCCCCGCTGTATACGTAACCGCCCTGGCCGGTTCGTATGGCCGCAACGCTCGAAGTGTTGATAATGCATCCGGAACCCTGGGCTTTCATGACAGGCGCAGCATATTTAATACCGAATATGACGCTTCCGACAAGCAACGTCATGTTGGAAATAAAATGTTCCATGGTCACGGTTTCGGGTGTGCAGCGATCCGGTCCGCCGGCATTATTGAACATGCAATCAAGTGCGCCGAAGCGATGGTGGGCGAAGTCGATCAGGGCTTGTATTTCTTCCTCCTTCGTGACATCGGTTCGTTTAAAAACTGCGTTTTCACCCAGACGCTCCGCGATTGCAGCTCCGATGTCTTCTGAACGGCCGGCGATAACGACCTTAGCCCCTTCACTGACGAATACTTCAGCCGTTGCTTCGCCTATGCCGCTTGTTCCACCTGTAATGACCGCAACTTTACCTTCTAATCTTCCGCTCATAACCTGATCCCCCTCAACCTGAATAGTGCGTCAACTTGGTCCCCAACTGGATCCGAACCTCATTTCCGGCTCGGATTCCGCCCTGAAGAGCCCTCGAAATGCCAAATGTCCGTAAATCATAGGATACTCCAACCAAAACCCGCAAGAAAAAATGCCGGTCAGACCAATTTGGACGATACAAGGACTCATCCCCTTCCCCGGAGTTGATGGTCTCAGCCGGTGGGTGTCTCTGAGCTGTTTGGTCTTATCATGGAGACTGATCTTCAAATTGAAGGATACAAGGTTATCCATGCAGGAAGGATTTTTTCAATGAAATTTCAAGCCAACGGTGGATGGGGGCAAAAGTTAAGTTAAGATCCATGAAAAATCAGTAATTATCATATGGTGACAATTATCCAGGGATAATTACGATATGATAAGGAGTATAAGATGGACAGGAAACTTCTCAGTCTACCGGTATTCACCATCGCTCTTGCCGTGGCATTCGTGTTTTGGGCGCCCGGGGGCTCAATGGCGGCAGGCAACAGCTATCATCCGGGATACAACGAATCGGCCAATACATTCGAAGACAACGATTGGGCCGGCACCAGGGTCCAGACAGCCCACGACGGGGAGACGGACAGGTCAATGCAGCCGCCTCCGTACTTTCAATCTTATGGCCTGCAAGGCGACTGGCGGGGGCAGCATTAAGTAGGCCAAATCGAGCAGCATGTTCATTAGATGTTCATCGTGGATCTCTAACTAAGGCGGATGAAATCTCTTCACATTCGGCGCCCGTCACAAAAGCTGCCGATCCATTTTTTCAACCGAAAAAAAACCGTTCACAAGAGCAATCCTACTCCGTTTATCTATATATTTTATGCTAAGTCTATGTTATCGTTTCTATAAGGGGTAATCGGATGACAATCGAAGATCGTTTCAGAGAAAGATACAGATCAGGGGACACTCCTTGGGACATCGGCCAGCCGGATTTCAATCTTGTCGAAGTTGTGACCCAAAAACCTGTTTTGAGTTGCAAAGCCCTGGATATTGGCTGTGGGACCGGAGACAATTCCATATGGCTTGCGCAGAGCGGCTTTGAGGTTACCGGTACTGACACTTCGGACATTGCTCTGGAAAAGGCAAAAGAAAAAGCCTCTAAGGCCAACGTTGAATGCGATCTCATATTCGCTGATTTTCTTAACAACAAAATTGAAGGTGCTCCTTTTGGCTTCGCATTTGACAGAGGCTGTTTTCATTCATTCAGTTCTGAAAATGACCGAAAAAGGTTTGCCCGAAATGTTGCTGCGCATTTGAAAGAAGCGGGGCTGTGGTTGACACTCGTTGGCAACGCTGATGAGGATCGTAAAAGTCCTGGTCCGCCGCAACGGACTGCAGGAGATATAGTATTGGCAGTAGAGCCCTATTTTGAGGTTCTTTCACTTATATCCAGCCATTTCGGATCCAATCGTCCAAATGCACCCAGAGCATGGAGGTGCCTGATGCAGAAACGGCATGGCACATAATATCTGCCGGTCCAATTCGGCCGCATGCTCAGTCACGATTTTGCATTGTCCTCATTTCCAAAAGATCTGACGGTGCTGAAAATCCGGAGTGTATTAAAGTACACTCACTGATGTCGGTGAAAGCCTGCAATCGAGTCAGGTGCTTACCTCATAGATCTAGGCCGGAGGCTATTTCGAGGGTTGGCACGTTAGTTGCCTGTTCCTGCCACAAGGACTCAAGGACTCGGCTGTGCCCGCTAAACCGGGGCCGGGGGATAATATCTGTCAGACCACAACGATCAAAAACAAATGGCAGGATGAAAGGGGATATCCAATGGCTCAAAGGAGCGCCTTAGCCGTTTTCGCCATGGCCTTGAGCCTGTGCCTCCTCTCGCCCGTGTTATCGACCGCCGGAGTCGGCGAGGAGGCCAAGGTCCAGGCAGCGTCAGCCATTATGAGGGAGATCATGGATATTCCCGAGTGTGCAATTCCCCCCGGTCTTTTGCACAGCGCGCAGGGAATCGCGATTTTTCCCGATCTGCTCAAGGCCGGATTTATTTTTGGGGGCCGTTATGGAGTAGGGGTGCTTCTGGTGCGCAATGAGGACCGGTCGTGGGGCAACCCTGTCTTTTTCCGCCTGATAGGAGGCAGTTTTGGGTGGCAGATCGGTGTTCAATCCACCGATGCGATACTTGTGCTTAACACCATTCGCAGTCTGGATAAAATATGCGGCGGCAAATTCACCCTCGGGGGTGACGCTTCGATAGCAGCGGGGCCCGTCGGCAGGCAAGCAGAAGCGGCAACCGACATTTTGCTCACGGCGGAGATACTCTCCTACTCCAGAAACCGGGGCCTTTTTCTGGGACTTTCGCTTGAAGGGGCCGCAATTCAGGTCGACTACGGCGCGACTGCGTCATTCTATAACGCTCAGTGGTTGCTGCCGATGGACATTTTGAGAAAACCCAATATGATGGCGGCCCCCCCTGTTGCGGTAGAACTTAAACGGGTGCTTGATTGGTACTCCACGCACTAAAAACGGTCATATCGCTGCCGAATGCAATCTTATTACGTTTATCTGCAGGGACGGATGTAAGCACTACTTTAGCGTAACAGCTCCTCATGTCCCTTCGGGCCACCCTGAAACAATGAAAAGGGGCGGGGTTCCCACTTTCGTCATTCCGGCAGCGCTCTTGGGCCGGAATCCAGTGTCTTTTCGAGACAGATGCAAGGGACGGGATTTTCAAGGAGTGGGTCGCCGCCCGTGGTTTATCCTCGCCGGTAAAGGGCAGCCGCCTTTGCTCCCGGCTCTCCGTTTCCCGCTTCCTGCTCTTTCACTATTCACCATTCACTATTCACTATTCACTATTCACTGCTCCTCGCGAATGAGGGAGAATTAAAGAAGGTTATGATGAATGCAATATAATTCTCAGGCAATGTCACGCGTAATCCGGATTTAGACTGCTTCGCGTAAATTGAGTAGCTCTTCAATTCTCATTTTAATGTGGTCAATTCGTTTTTCCTGGAACACACAATTCAGTGGATCACGCTCGCTCTCGCAGAAGTGATAATGGCCTGTATTCAAATTCCTTCTGATAACACCAATAACGGAAGAACCTTTTTTAACCAGGATCTTCAAAAAAGGCAGTTCCGGATCATGTTCATAAACCATTGTCTAATCCTTTCAGTAAGTATCAAAAGAACAATCCGCTCAGGTAAGCTAATCTTTTTGAATAAAATATAAAGTAGGGGGAAAATAGTATTTTCGGGCTTAACTGCCCTGCATTTGGGGGGCGGGTTTTCCCCCATGCCGATACGGCCGACTGCGAGAAAATCGGGAAGGAATAAATGAAAAGGACTGGCCGCCAATATATTCCCGCGAGCAGTCCCTTCAGATCATCTTATTGAATGAGACGGGATTAATTTCCGCTATTTGACTTTTTACACCAAGTTGCGTTCAAGATGTAATTTTCATAACCCTTCAAGCGCGGGGGAATCTTTCCCCCGCACCCCCCAGGATTTCGGCTACACGCGCAAGCGCGTGTGGCCGAGCGCTCGGCGCTTCGGCGTCTGGCCGTAGGCCCGCCTCGCGGAGCGTCGAGATT
>JBKQTS010000315.1:0-10993 GCA_052143075.1 Syntrophobacteraceae bacterium
CTCTACCCTAAACCTTCCCTTTAGGTTTCACCTTTACATTTGACGGGATTTGTTGGAGTATGACGAAAAATTGGTGAGAGTCAACCGAGAATTATCTGGGTTTAAATCTCTGATCTGGATTCCACTATAGGTTAATCGCAGCAACTACTAATCCATAAAGGCGGCCCAGAATCGTTTGAATCTGTCACTGGAATGTAGAGTATCAAAAATCTGTCGCGAATGATAGATTGTGTCACGCTGCCTCTGATATCTTTCTTTGGGGAAATCCCTGCACAGACGGTTAACCAAGTCCTTCAATTCAGCGAAGTTATCACAGAGGTAACCTATATCCCCCATGAGGTCGAAGTAGTATTCGAAGAGCGGGCTTCGTAGGGCAACTACCGGCCTTCCAAAGGCAAAGGCATCAAAAAGCGAGCCACTGGCCGTTAACTGGAACGAGCTCTGAGGATAGGGAAAGATGGCATAATCCACCTCTTTGGCACACCTCACAAAAGTTTCCCGGTCAAGCTGTTGCTGCGTCGACGCTGACACCTCGATTGGTGATAAGTCGGTAAGCGTTCTATCTGTTATATGCCCGACAAGAATGAATCGGTGCTTTGCACCATTTTGGTCCGCAGAGACCTCCCGCGCCAGACGGATGAACACATCTGTTCCTTTGCGGGCGTGTCCCACGCCGTAAGAGCCGAACCTCAAACCACCTGCGGTATCCGGCTGATGAGGCTCATATGGCGGGAAAAAATAAGGATGATCGATTACATTTACATGGCGCCCAATCCGGGGAATCTCCCGACAAAGTCTATCCCTTATGTAACCGCCAAGTAGAAGGATTCTTAGACTTCTATAAATTGGAACCCTTAGAACTGCCTGAAGATCGAACATACGATTCCAAAGTCGCCTCGACCTTTTTGAGCAAACACTTTCCAACATAGCGTGCGGGATAACTGCGCATTTGATACCGGGAAATAAACGGGTTAGCAAAATTATTGCCAGCAAGCCGGCGTGTGTAACTGAACAGAATAGAACTCTTTGAAACCTTTCACAATCGGCATACCAAAATACTTGCAAAACAAGCCGGAGCTCCGGGGGAAAACGCTGCCAATGAGTTCTCATTGCACTTGAGGGCGGCTGAATGGTAATTGTGGCAACCGGGGCCATTTTATTGGATTCTAAACTTGCGTTAACGTTTTCTGCATGCTCTCTTTCCGACATAAATGTGACATTTTCGCCAGGAAAAGCAGAACGCGCAGCAGCAACAAGTGCAGCATTGATCTCAACGTGCTCCATCCCGAGGCACTGTGGCTCGCACAGTATGATCGGCTTTGAAATTGATCGATTAATCATAGTAGTGCTTAGGCGAAATACACCTGCCGAATCGATGACAATCTGATCCCGTAAGTGCGCTTGAGAAGTGCTTTAACCTTATCTGACCCCTTCAAAGCTGACGCCAGTGGCATCCAATTCAGGCCCAATTTCATATCGAGATCAACACGGACAGAACAATTTCACAAATTTTTGATAATCAACCTTAGTTTTCTTCCAAACGTCACCGGCAAAACCAGAAGCTTAACGAAACAAGAAAGAAAGAAACTCAAAGAGCCAATGAAGTAAAGATAATCCTTCAGGCCGAGAGGAATCCCATGCCTTCGTGAATATTGAAAAACTTCTCTGGCCAAGTCCGGCTTGCCATAATGGAAAGCAACAGCCAGTAAGCGCACAGTCCTCAGGTTCCTTTTTATCTCCTGTGAGTCCTTGCCACCATATTTGTCTGCAAAATGCAGCAACATTTCCCATTCATTTTTCCAAAATCTTATATTCCTATCGATATCTTTGGAACGACTAGCCGATTCCGGCAAGCGGTTGTAAGTGACCAATGGTTCATCGATGTATTTAACTGTCGACCTGTGCGCTATCTCTATCCATAACGGCAAATCTCCCATCAGGAATTTCTCACTAAACTCATACTGGCATGCTCTATATATTTCATGCAACAACGTTTTCCTCACAATTACTGAACATGTAATTACAACGTACGTCCTTTCAATCATGCCTCTCAGCACACTCAGGTGACTATGTGACAGCATGTGATATTTGTAGTAGGATATACATTTTTCTCCTGTGTTAACATCACGCCAAATGACATCACTATGTATCATCCCCACACGAGGGTGTGATTCCAGGTATTCCACCTGTTTTTTGAGTTTCAGCGGATGATGCCAGTAATCGTCCCCTTCACAATAGGCAATGTACTTGCCCCTGCAAGCAGCATACACACGCCTGGCATTCTTATGCCCCCCTACATTGTTTGCGGATACAAGAACCCGGATTATAGATGGATACTTCCTTTGATATTCAAGCACGATTTCACGGGTGCGGTCGGTGGAGCAGTCTTCGCCGATGATCAACTCAAGCGGGGAGTCTGTTTCCTGCTGTAAAACGCCCTCTATCGCCTGGGCGATGTAAGGTTCATGGTTATATGTAATCATGAATACGCTAACCAAAGGTGTTTTATTTACTGCGGCTTTATCGCTGATTTCCCCGCACGGAATCTCTTCGCCCGGCTGCTCAAAAATCTTTTCGTTATTTATCATATCTGAAAGAAACTCCTATTGGCATTAATGGACTCTGCATAGCTGCAATAATCTTGGCTTTATCACCTCGACTGATTCCATAAATGAAGGAAGCTTTGTCAGCCTGCAAAGGACGACATAAGAAATAATACCGATTGAGATTTGCACAAACAACAAGACGCATGGCTGAAGAATGGGAAAGATGTTCACAGTATATATTCCAATGGCCATGAGTATCGAGAGAATTAGACTGTGAAAGAGATCGCCAAACTGTTCAATGATTGAATAGCCCAGGAATTTTCCAGTGTAATAGCTGTTCAGAAAATAGCAGATAAAAGATCCCGCAATTTGACCCACTATCATTGCAGATATGCCCCAATGAAAGGTACAAACAACCAGAATGGTCGCCAAAATCTTCTTGACGATCTCCAGGCGGAAGAAAAGATCGGACCGCCCCTGGGCGATCAGTACATTCAAATTTATCACATGGAGAGGGTACAGAAATCCTAGTCCGCAGACGAGTTGGAGGTATGGAACGCAAGGCAGCCATTTCTCAGTTAGGAGAAGATATACCAGGGGCTTGGCAACTATGGCCAGACCGATCATCAATGGAAAGTTTATCATCACCAATGTGGCAAGTGCTTTGCGAACGCCCCGTTTCAGGCGAGGTTTATCGTCTTGAATAGAGGAAAAAACCGGGTAAGTGACGCGCCCAACGGAGTCGGAAATTGAGGTAACGGGCACTTGCTGCAACGAATAGGCGCGTGTATACAGCCCCAGTTCTGCCGCAGAGAACAGCCTGCCAATTATCATGGGGATCAGGTTATTGTAAAATTTGTCCAACAGCCCCGAAAAGAGAAGTTTCGAACCAAAACGGAACATGGTTCGCAATGAATTGAAACTGAACAAAAGTGATGGCCGCCAACTCAGCAACAGCCACAACAGAACCATCCGTACGAGAGCGCTTGTAAGAGTTTGAGCAACCAGGCTCCAAACACCGTACCCGGCATAGGCCATGAGCACCCCTATGCACCCGGACACAATTGTCGCCGTCATGTTCAATTTCATCTGGAACTTGAAATCGATAACTTTTGTGAGCAGCGCTGTCTGCACTATCCCGAACGCATTGATAACCAGAACCCATGAAAGCGCCAGGGTAAGGGGAACCAAAACGGGCGTGTTGTAAAATGAGGCGATCCATGGCGCCGCAAGGCACAGTATCCCGGCGGCAACAAAACTCAGGACGATATTGAAGTAAAAGATCGAGCATTCATCGAGATGGTTGGCATCCTGCTTCTGAATTAAGGCCAAACTAAAGCCGCTATCTATAAAAGACTGCGCGAAAGACAAAAATATCGCAAGCATCGCGATCACTCCGTACTGTTCCGGCATCAGCAACCGGGCCAATACAACAGATATCACGAATTGGATACCCTGCTGTCCAAAGCGCTCAAAGAAACTCCAGAAAAGGCCATGTAAAGTAACATGTCTCAGATTATCGGCCACAAAAGTTTCTTCTCCAAAAAAAAGCAAAAACCACAGTAGACGCGGTTGTTTAAGTTGATACACCAAAAAACTAAATGAAAGCCTCTGCACAGCGATGAAACATCGCATGCCAGCAAGTCCGAAGTCTTCCGGGAATAACAACCCGCCCAAAACCAAGGTCAGGAAGAACTGGACGCCTTGCATCCCACAACCTTCAATTCTTGTTGTATCTGTTTTCTAATCTATATAACGATAAAATCAGCAACACCGTCTTTCACAAATCACCCTTCAATAAGTACGTCCATTCTATAGTTTGATATTGGCAATTCCTGGTTCCGGATAGAACATTTCAAACGCAAGCCATCACAGATATTTTTGATATCATCAGGTGACCACCAATTCCCGATCCCATCGTATGTTAAGTCACCCAGCTCAAGTAATTTATTATAGCTTTTCTTACGCTCGGCAGTATCATAGAAGTTCCATTTTAGCTCGGCATTAGGAACGTCTCTAATTACAAACTTAAAATCGTGAGAAAGCAGTATAATACTAGTAAGCATTCTTATCAATTCGCCGGATGAGAAGTATCCAAGTGACCCAAGCATCATGTATTTATTAGGTATAATCGTTGGCCTGGCTGCCCTCATTGTGTCCAAGTGCTCGATAACGTTTCCTAGACAATAGGTAATATTTGGAGCTCTTTTATATTTATTTGCGGTATCTATCATTTTTTTTGAGAAATCAACACCTATTATTTGCTTGGCGTTATCCTTAAGTTCAAAGGTGAAAAGCCCGTTACCGCAGCATAGGTCTATCAAAATATCCTCTGGCATAAGAAGAAGGTCTTCAATTATCTCATCAACGATCTGGTGAAAAACCTCCGATCCAATAGGCCGGCGGTTTACGGTTCTCGCCACTTGGAAATAAAGGTCCTCTTCCGTAACAACTTGCTCTTTACCGTATCTGCTGGAAAAATATTCATCCCAAAATACGTCCCAATTATCATACTTTGACATCTGCCTCTGGCCTCCCTTGAAGGTTTTACTTTTAACTGTTGATTGTTCCAGAGAGATCTCGAGCAGATACTTCTCGCCTCGATCTTCCATTATTTTAAAACCCATCGATATGTACATTTCAAAGGCAATGCTGTTTTCCTTCCTAACCTCAAGCTGACATCTGGAAAAACCCCGGCACTTTGAAAGATCAAGTACCCAGGCCGTCAGCGCCTTCCCCAACCCTGAACCCCGATATTGCGGGTCAACTGCTATCAGGGGCACGTATGCTATTTTGCTAGCACTGTCGTTACAGTAAAAAGCCACGAAGCCTTTACACCGCTCGGGTGAACAAATCGAAATAATTTCGGCTTTCGAGCCCATTTTGGATAAGTATTCGGGTAAATCAGTGACCTCGATAAAATGGTTGCCCTGGCGCGCCTGTTCTTCGATAATGAGTCTCATTACTTCATCTGAAATCATTGTAATCCTCACACCTCCGATTAGTAATACTGATATCGAGTGTAGGCTGAACCTAAAAGTCGTGCGAAAACATTAATTTGTTCAGCCTATTCAAATAGTTCGTAATCTCTTACTAGCGCTCTAGCTTCTTCGGGGGCACAAAACATCATAACGTCTATGATAGATAATCTCGGTTCAAATACTGGCCTTTTCTGGTTATATGATGAAAGATTATTCTTCAAAAACTTAAGGTTAATACCAGCACTCCTAAATTTTTCCTTATCAAAAAGCTCAACTCCCCCTGGTGGATTTACATACCCTTTTGCATTCACGGCCTTGGCTATGTTCAAAGCCCATTCACCAGGATTGGTTATTTCATCGTGTATAAGGTTCATATTTGAATATATATGCGCCGAGAAGGGAATCCCGATGTAACGGCACGTACAATTAATTAAATGTGTGTTAAGCCTAGTTATGCTGTTGGTTTCATACTCAAAGCTCTTTTCTAGAAAGGCGTAGACTTCTGAATAATAGGGAGCGTGCTTGCGGTAATGTTCCAACTGTCTGAATATCTTTTGCCTCCACGGTTCTTCAACCCTGATACGGGTGTCTTTTATGAGGGTTTCGCGCGGCAGTTTGACTAGCGGAACGCTGATATACTGCCACCCCTCATTAGGCTTCAGAATTCGGTTGCGCTCAATCCAACCGTGCCGAATAAATTGTACTGGATCGAACACAATCCATTCATCAGCAGCCATTATGAGGCTGAAATAGCCGACATAAGGGAGGAAATAAGGTTGCATTATCCCTAGGGTTGCGCCGGGTCTAATTAGGTTTTCCTGACTTACTTGGCTGTTCAGTATTTGTTCTGTCATTTATTAGCGCTGCAAACCTCTTCCACCTCGCCGAAAAGTAGCTGGGAATAGATGATGGGCTGAGCAGCTCGGCCGGCTGCCTGTTCTGCTGCGGGGAGGTTTTAAAGCCGAGGCCGTTGGAAGCCCTCCGTCAGTTGGGGATTGCCTCGCGGATTGGTAGAAATACTGCTGCCCAACAAAGCGTTGGCGCTTATAGTCTGAAGAGACTTGATAATCTCGCAAATAGTCTCTACGTCGCAAAGCTCCAGACCGTCGTAGATCGGCAGCGTCAAAATACGGTCGGCTGCACGGCGGGCAACAGTCAAGGGACCGTTTACCGTAACACTGCGATAGCATGAATAATCGCAAACCAACGGATAGAAATAACGGCGGGAGTGCACATTCCAGTCCTTAAGGGCTTCATATAATGCTTCACGGCCCATCCCGAATTCCTGCTCATCAACTTCAATGGGCATGTATGCGTAGTTGTAGTTTATGCCGGGTGGCATGGGAGGGACGAGGCGAATGCCGGGGATTTCGCCCAGGCCCTTCTGATAAACTTCTGTAATCCTGGCGCGTTTCTCTATTATTTCGCTCAGATATTTTAGGACCTGAGACCCCATCAATGCCTGGATTTCGTTCATTTTCGCGTTGGTGCCGGGCATAACCACTTCGACTTCATCTTTGAAACCGAAGTTCTTCAGATAGTCAAATTTGCTCTTCAGCCCCGACTCTTTGAAAATCAACATTCCTCCCTCCAGCGAATGGAACAACTTGGTAGCATGGAAGCTGAACATGTTCAGATCCCCGAAGTGAGCGATGGACTTGTTGCCTATTGTCACTCCGAAAGCGTGAGCGGCATCGTAAATGAGCTTCAAATTGTGCCGCCTCGCAATGTCTGCCAGCCGATTCAGTTTACACGGATGGCCGTAGACATGAGTGGCCAGAATGGCTGTTGTCCATGGGGTGATAGCTTCTTCGACTTTCTCCGGATCGAGAGTGTAGTAGTCTGGTTCGATGTCCACGAAAACCGGCCTGATCTTGTTCCAGAACAGGGCATGTGTGGTGGCGACAAATGTAAATGGGGTGGTGATAACCTCTCCTGTAATTTCCATTCCCTGCAAGGCTATCTGGAGAGCCAGTGTCCCATTATTGAACAAGCATACGTTGTCAGTTTCGAAATAATTGGACAATTCGCCTGTGAAGCGCTTGAGAATGGGCCCATCATTTGTCAACCACCTGTTGTCCCAGATTTCTTCGAGCCCCAAGGAAAATTCACTCAATGGCGGCAAGAACGGTCTTGTCACGTAAATCGGTTTCTCAAACGGCTTTAACACTCGATTCTACCTTTCTTTGAAGTCTTCCCCACCCGTTGAGGTTGAGATGGGGCTTATAAGTCTGGGCAACGGATCGGGATTTCCGATTTGTCAGCTATTCTCCGGATACGACTCATATGCCCGCCTGATGTAAATCCGATGCTTGCAACTAACCCCATCAAAGCTCCGCGTGTTGGCGATTCGACCGCCAATGGGCGACGACTGGACACGGTTCAGAAGGCCAACGACACATGGAGGAGCGAATCGCAGAGGCAGTGCCCCTATGAACCGCACGCCTCAACCCTGGCCATTCGGCATCCAACATCTGCGCTTATTATTTGAGGCCGGTAAAATGCGCAACAGGCATCAACGATTCTTTTAGCTGCCAAACCGTCACCATATGGGTTATGGGCCCAAGCCATTTGGGCATAGGCTTCGTGATCTGTCAGAAGTCGCACGGTTTCATCGACGATGCGTTCGGCTTTCGTTCCAACCAGTGTCACCGTCCCTGCATCCACAGCTTCCGGCCGCTCGGTGGATTCGCGCATGACAAGAACCGGCTTCCCAAGGCTGGGAGCCTCCTCCTGGATCCCACCTGAATCGGTCAAAACGAGGGTTGATCGCTCCAACAGCGCCACAAAAGGGAGGTACGACAACGGTTCGATGAGGTGTACATTCGAGGCGTTGTTCCTTCCAAGCAGCCGGTTGACGGGCTCCTTGACGCTGGGATTCAGGTGAACCGGATAAACAAATTGAATGGAAGGAAACAACGAGGCCAATTCGTTAATTGCGCGACATATCCCTTCAAATCCTTTGCCGAAATTCTCTCTTCTGTGTCCCGTTATGAGCACAACGTTTCTTTTGCCCCATGCCTGCCGCCAATCGCAAGGAAGTCCCGGGATCTTGGGAGGGTCCCGATGGACCTTTTCCCTTGTCATCAATAAAGCATCGATGACCGTATTGCCGGTTACGGTAATTTTTTCTGCGGCCACACCCTCGTGCAAGAGATTTTCACGATTGAGTTGCGTTGGCGCAAAGTGAAGAGTTGCTAACCGGGTCGTCAGGACCCTGTTTGCCTCCTCCGGAAAAGGCGAATCGATAGTCCCTGTCCTGAGGCCCGCCTCGACATGGCCGACCGGAATCCTGTGGTAAAACGCGACCAAAGAGGCACTCAACACCGTTGTGGTGTCCCCCTGCACTAAAATCAGGTCCGGTTTTTCCGCTCTCAGGAGTGAATCCAGAGTTTCAATCAGTGCCGCGGTCAGACCGGCCAGAGTCTGATTTGGCCGCATCAGGTTCAGATCAACGTCAGGAACAATTCCGAAAACCTCCAACACCTGATCGAGCATCTGCCGATGCTGAGCGGTCACGCATACACGGCACCCGAACCGGGTATCCTTCTGCAGGGCAAGGACCACCGGCGCCATTTTGATCGCTTCCGGACGTGTCCCAAATACAATTAAAACCTTATGTTTAAAATCGCAAGGCAAAGCATCTCACAGTATGAAGATCTAGAATATGAATTGCAGCGCGCCAAAACGCGCCATAAAGCGGCACAGCACTCCACATTTGCGTTCTATCTGTGTTCAGCTATAAAAGCGAAAGTGACACGCGCCCACCGCTTCAAGCCCGCCCGTTGACCCCTAAACAATGCAGCCCTCCTCCAGCAACACTCAGAGCGGGCATGCGTGGTCCTATCCCTGTAATCCCTTCGATCCGACCAACTTTTTTGCAGTTGTCATTCTTCAACTTGCCGGGGTAAACGGCGATGCACTGGCCATGGGTTCAAGGTAGTACTCGCAGGTCATATGAATTCCCTGGCGAAGTCCAATCCGCGGACACCAGCCGAGTGAGCGGATGAGAGATACATCAAGAAGTTTGCGAGGAGTGCCGTCCGGCGTTGCAGAATCAAACGAGATGCTTCCTTCAAACCCGATTGCTTCGGCCACCGGTCTCTTGCCAACCACGAAGAGCAACAAGGGCGCGAAGGAGAGGCGAAGTTCGGGAAGAATTCATGGGGTAATATCAAGCTATCTTTTGCCCCATGTGTAGAGTTGGGTCAGAGCGTAGTTCCATACGGCTCCAACCACGACTCCGGCGAGTGCGGCGAGAATCCACTGAGTGCGGTTCTGGAACATATAAGCGGCGATGCCCACATTGGCGAATGCGCCGACGCTGCAGGCAACCATGAAACTCAAAAGGCCCTTAAACCATGCCCATCCCTTCAAGCGCCGGTCGCGGTATGTCAAAACGTTATTCAGGGCAAAGTTGAATATCATTGCCGTACCGGCGGCAATGGACTGCGCGGCGACGAAGCCGAGCCCGAGCCCTTTTAACATAAGGGTCAACACAGCCATATGGACAAAGACGCCTAATCCGCCGATAATTGAAAATGCAAGAAAGCGGACGGGCAAGAAACGTCCGACCGTCTTGTCGGCCAGAAGCATACCGTACTCCCAGATGGCCATTTCATCGAGTTTGCTCTCACCGGCGAAACGATTACGGAAATGATATGGGACTTCGGCAATTTTCAACGGTTCCTTGGCAGTGGCCAGGATATCAACCAGAATTTTGAAGCCCAGGCCGGAGAGATTATAGACAGTCGCATCCAACACCTTGCGAGTCAGCATAAAAAAACCGCTCATCGGATCCGAGACAGGCTGCCTGAGTACCGCACGACTCGCCATCGTTGCTATCCGGCTCATTGTTTTTCGAGAATCGTTCCAGGTACCCGTACTCCCGCCTTCGCCATAACGCGTTCCCACCACCACGTCCGCCCCGCCCTGCTCAATTTCAGAAAGCATTCTGGGCAACATCGTCTCATCATGCTGCAGGTCGCCGTCCATGACGGCTATGATGGGAGCAGAAGTAGCCAGCATACCTTCAATGCAGGCCGAAGACAATCCGCGCCTGCCAACCCGGCGCAGGCAGCGTACTCGGAGATCGCTGCGTGCGATGTTGGAAACCTCGGCCGCCGTTCCATCGGGAGAGTCATCGTCTACGAAGACGACCTCCCATCCTGTGGGGCCCAGGGACGATTCGATGCGACGGACCAACTCACCTACATTGGACGATTCGTTAAAAGTCGGTACAATGATCGATAAGCGCAACATAGGCAAACTCATGGCATTTTTGGGGACGAAGTGGTTACGAGGTCTGATGAGCCAATGTTTTGAGATACCAATCGTAGGTCATCCGGATTCCTCGTCGAAGATCGACTCGCCAATGCCAGCCTAACGATTTTATGCGCGAAACATCAAGAAGTTTCTGTGGCGTGCCATCGGGTTTGGAGGAGTCGAACGAGATGCCGTCTTCAT
>JBKQTS010000316.1:0-44522 GCA_052143075.1 Syntrophobacteraceae bacterium
ATTTACGGACACATCGGCAATATGGTAGCCCGTGTCGGGAGAAATGGTAAAGGCCGGGCTTGAGCCGTAGTCTACAGTCTCGGTCGGCGTAATCGTGCCGTTCGCGCCAGCGGTGGCGGTTATGGTGTAAGTGTTCATGGCAAAGGTGGCCGACACGGCGCAGTAGGCTGTAACCGGCCCTGTCGTGTAGGTGTTGCCCGATAATATTCCCCCGCAACCCGTTACCGACGAGATGCTGCATCCGGTGTTCGGAGTCACGGCAAAGCTCTGGTCAAGGCCATAGCCCACCAAAACAGAACCGCTCGGCGAAATGGTCCCGTTTGCTCCCGCCGAAGCGGTGATCGTAACGGCGGGCATGTACGGGCTCTCGTAGGCCCCGATATCGACAATGCCGTCTATGATCCTGGAATTGCCCGCCAGGTCGTACGTGCCGATGCCGGGGGCGCTGTTATTACCCGCGTTGATGCATGGAGAGAGCGGGCCCAGGCTGTAGTTGCCGCCGGCGGCATTCACAAAGAGCGGGTCGGCGTCGATGTTTCCGGCGCCGGCAAACCCGCCGCCGACATCCGAATAGGTGATGCTGACGGCGCCGCCGCCGGCCACGTCGCCCGGCGTGTTGCCCCGCACAATTGAGTTTGTTATCGTATAGGTTGCGCCGCTATCGCTATAAAAACCGCCGCCAGGCCCGCCCGTCCCTGCGTTGTTTCCTGAAATCGTACAGTTTGTTGCAATGAATTGGGCATAAACAACATAAACGCCTCCACCGAAAGAGTAGCCGTTGACCGATTGGTTTCCTGCTATGAGGCAATCCGAAAAGGCGCCGGAGGTTGCACCACTGCCGTTCCCGTAGATTCCTGCCCCGAACCCGCTGCGGCCGCTTGCATTGATTGTATTGGAGAAAATAGCGCAGCGGGTAAAAACGGGATTGGCGCCTTGGTCATAAAACACCCCGCCCCCTGCTGGGGAAGTCTGGGGGTTAGTGGGGCCCGCCGTGTTCCCGGAAATCGTGCAGTCGGTGAACGTGGGCGATGCGCCCGCCCCGGCAATATAGATTCCTCCCCCGTTTTGACCCGCCGTGTTCTGGGAAATGGTGCAGCGGTTAATAATGGGCGAGGATGCATTGATGTATATCCCGCCGCCGCCGGTGGCGTAGGGGGCTAATGAGCTGTTTTGCGTAATCGTGCAGTTTTGGATGGTCGGAGAGGCGGAGTCAAGGTGAATCCCGCCGCCGTCGTAATTGCCGTGCTGGATGGTAAAGCCTGAGATCAGGGCCGCATTCGTCTCGCCGCTTTGGAGACTAATGACGCCGTCCTTGCCCTCAGCGTCGAGAACACAGGTCCCGGCGGTCCCGGTACAAACCAGCTTTATGTCTTTTCCGTAAAAATCAAGTAAATTGACGTAGTAGGTCCCCGGGGCCACGTACACGGTGTCCCCGCTCGAAGCCGCATTCAATGCCCCCTGGATGTCCCCATAGCTTCCCGGCACTTGGAACCCCGTTACGCCGCTGGGAGTCTGCATTTCGTAGGCCCCCACGTCGATGGTGCCGTCGACGATCCGCGCATTTCCGTCCAAATCGGTTGCGCCGGCCCGGGGAGCGGTGTTGTTGCCCGAATTGACGCAGGGAGAACCAGCGGCAAGGCGGTAATTTCCACTCGCGGCACTTATAAATTGCGGGTCGGCGTCGATGTTCCCGGCGCCTGCAAACCCGCCGGCGACATCCGAATAGGTGATGGAGAAGGCGCCGGTGCCGCCTGTGTTCAAGGTGTCCGGCGTGTTGCCCCGCACAATTGAGTTTATTACCGTATAGGTGGCGCCATCATCGCTATAAAAACCGCCGCCGGGCCCGCCCGTCCCCGCGTTGTTTCCTGAAATCGTGCAGTTTGTTGCAATGAACTGGGCATAAACAACATAAACGCCACCACCGAAAGAGTACCCGTTGATCGTTTGGTTTCCTGCTATGAGACAATCCGAAAAGGCGCCGGAGGTTGTACCCCTGCCGTTCCCGTAGATCCCTGCCCCGAACCCGCTGCGATTGATAGCGTTGATTGTATTGGAGACGATGGAGCAGCGGGTAAAAACGGGATTGGTGCCTTGGTAATAAAACACCCCGCCCCCTTCCGGGGAATTAAATTGGTCAAAGGGGCCCGCCGTGTTCCCGGAAATGGTGCAGTCGGTGAACGTGGGCGAAGCGCCCGCCCCGGTAATGCTGATTCCTCCCCCGCTGGAACGTGCCGTGTTCTGGGAAATGACGCAGTGGTCAATAATGGGGGAGGAAAAATTGATGAGCATCCCCCCGCCGCCGGCGTAGGGGGCTGTAGCATTGTTTTGGGTAACCGTGCAGTTCTGGATGGTCGGAGAGGCGCCGTCAAGGCGAATCCCGCCGCCGTCGTAATGGCCGTTCCGGATGGTGAAACCGGAGATGAGCGAGGCGTTGGTCTCGCCGGAGTGCAGATAGAAAACGGCCCCGTTGCCGCCTCCGTCGAGGATGCAGCTACCGGCTGCGCCGCCGCAGACAAGGCTTATGCCCTTGCCCCCGAAATCGAGCATGCTTGCTGCGTAGGTCCCGGCATCGACCGTGATCGTTGCGCCTGTTACCGCTGCAGTCAGGGCGGGCTGAACCGTGGTGAAATCGCGCCCGGACGCACCGACCGTGTAATTCCTTATTGAAAAAGTGGCCGAGATGGTATGGGGGCCGGTGACGTTGGTGAAGGTGTATGTTCCCGAGGCATATGCCGAAGCGTTCTGGATGACACCATCAACCGTCACACTGGAGATACTGTAGCCGGTGTTTGGAGTGATGGTAAAAGATTGGTTCGCACCGTAGTTTACCGTCACCGGACCGGGAGGCGTAATCGTGCCGTTGGGTCCCTGCGTGACGGTAAGGGTATAGGTGTTTATGGCGAAGCCGGCCGTGACCGTGTGAGCGGCCGTGACATCGGTGAAGTTGTAAGACGATACCGCCCCCACGCTAACTCCATCGACCGTCACACTGGCGATACTGTAGCCGGTGTCGGGAGTGATGGTGAAGCTCGGACTTGCGCCGTAGTCTACGGAGGTGGTGCCAGGGCTTATCGTGCCGTTGGGTCCCTGCGTGACGGTAATGTTGTAGGTAATTATGGCAAAGGTGGCCGAAATTGTATGGTTGGCGGTCACGCCGTTGAAGGTGTATGTGCCCGAGGAATATGTCGAGGGGTCCAGGACAACTGAGTCAACCGTCACACTGGCGATATTGTAGCCCGTGTTGGGAGTGATGGTGAAAGATTGGTTCGCACCGTAGTTTATCAGCTCCGGGGCGGAAGGCGAAATCGTGCCGTTCGCTCCCTGCGTGACAGTGATGGTATAGGTGTTTATGGCAAAAGTTGCCGAGATGCTGCGGGCTGAAGTCACATTATTGAAAGTGTAGGACGTTATTGCTCCCTGGTCGGCCCCATCCACCTGCACGTCAGCAACGTGATAGCCCGCGTTGGGGGAAATGGTAAAGGCCTGTGTCCCGTTGTAGTTCACGGTGGCGCTCGCCGGGGATATCGAGCCGTTCGCGCCCGCGGTGGTCGTTATGGTGTAAGTGTTTATGGCAAAGGTGGCCGAGATGGTGTGGTTAGCGATCACATTGCTGAAGGTGTAGGACGATACCGCCCCTACGCTTGTTCCATCCACAAGCACATTAGATACGGAATAGCCGGTGTTGGGAGTGATGGTAAAGGTCTGGCTTCCCTCTGGGTTTACAAAGGCCGAACCCGGAGAAATGCTCCCCCCGCTGCCGGCGGATGTGGTAATGCTGAAGCCGAAGCCACGGGCGAACAAGACGTTGTCATAATCCGTGCCATTTCCTTGCTGGCCTTCTTCGTTTCGTCCGCAGGCCCATATGGTTTCATCGGATTTGACGGCTATAATAGTTTGCTCGCCGTCTGCGGCCGCCACCCAGTCGTGGTTGGCTGGATCCGTTGGATCAGTGTAGCCGGGTAGCAATACCTGAGCCGGAGGGTGATCAATGATATTTGGATAATCAGAAGTCCCATTCCCCAGTTGGCCCCAGTTGTTAACTCCCCAGTCCCAGAGGGAACCGTCGGATTTAATGGCTATATCGTCGTACCATCCGGACGCGATCGCCACCCAATCTGAACCCGAGCCGATTTGAACTGGATTATCGTGAGGAACCAGAGGAGGGTTAGTAACAGCAGCGGGGTTGTTGTCAATATACCCATTTCCCAGCCCACCCCACAAGTTCCCGCCCCAGGCCCACAGGGTGCCGTCGGATCTGAGGGCTAAAGGCGTGGTTTGCGAGCCTGCGACCGCCACCCAGTTGTGATTGGCTGCATCGGCTCCGGAGGTCCCGGTTAGCAATACCTGAGTTGGAGGGTGAGCAATAGATTGACCACCGTCATCAGTCCCATTTCCCAGTTGACCGTACTCGTTAGTTCCCCAGACCCAGATGGAGCCGTCTGATTTGAGGGCTACAGCATCGGTATTCACGTTTGCGACCGCCACCCAGTCGTGGTTGACTGCATCGGTTGCAAGGGTTCCGGGTAGCAATACCTGGGTTGGAACAGGGTGAGAATTGGAGTCCAAAGTTCCATTTCCCAGTAGGCCGGATTTGTTATATCCCCAGGCCCAGAGGGAGCCGTCCGATTGGATGGCCAAGGTAGAATAATACCACCCGGTGACCGCCACCCAGTTGTGATTGGCTGGATCGGTTGCTGATGTGGTTCCGGGTAGCAATACCTGAGTCGGACAAGCGTTGCTGGCAGAGGTCCCTTCACCAAAAAAGTCACCTCCCCAGGCCCAGAGGGAGCCGTCGGACTTGAGGGCTACGCTATCATAAGCCCCAGCCGAGACCGCCGCCCAGTCGTGATTGACCTGAGCGGTCGGATCAGTGTTTGTGCAAAGTGTGATCTGGCCGGGGGACTCCAAGGTGTAGTCGTTGTTGGACGTCACAGATAAATTGCCGAGTTCACCATACCAGTTGCTCCCACTCCCCCAAAGGCTGCCGTCCGGCTGAATCGATAGCGTATGGGAATATCCACCTGCCATTTTCACGCCGGAAAAAATGGCTGTAATAGTATGGTTGGCGGTGACATTACTGAATGGGTAGGTGGTAACTGCCCCCACGCTTGAACCGTCAACAAGAACAGCGCCTATGGAGTAGCCTGTTTTGGCAGTGACGGTAAAGGTTTGATTCCCGCCGTAGCTTACAGTCACCGGGCCCAAAGGCGAAATGGAGCCGCCCGTTCCCGCTGATGCTGTGATAGTAACGGCGGACATGTACGGGCTCTCGTAGGCCCCCATATCGACAATGCCGTTCATGATCCTGGAATTGCCCGCGAGGTCGTACGTGCCGATGGCGGGGGCGCTGTTGTTGCCGGCGTTGATGCATGGAGAGCCTGCTTGGAGGCTGTAGTTGCCCCCGGCCGGGCTCACAAAGAGCGGGTCGGCATTGATGTTGCCGACTCCGGCGTTGCCGCCCTGTATATCGGAATATGTTATGACGGGGGTGCCCCCCGATATCTCTTCCGGCGTATCCAGCCAGAAGACGCAATTGGTGATAGTGCCGCCGCCGTATAATGCCCCGCCCATCCCGACGGCGCTGTTTCCCGAAAAAGTGCAGTTTGTGATCGTCGGGGTGCCGTTAGAGAAAATTGCACCCCCATAATTGGCGGCGCTGTTTCCCGAGAAGAGGCAGTTGGAGAAAGTCCCGCTGACAGTTGACGCCCCGAGGAAAACCCCGCCACCTGGCCCTCCATTGGAAGCAGTGTTGGACAGGATCGCGCAGCGATTGAAAACCGGGTTGGAGGCGCCGTCAACATAAACCCCGCCCCCATAGAAGGATGTTGCCGTGTTCTGCGTGATTATGCAGTCCTGAAAAGTGGGCGAAGAATTGTCGAGGTATATCCCTCCACCGTTTTCCGCGTTCCCGTTTCTGATTGTAAAACCGGAGATCAGGGCGGCGTTGGTCTCGCTGCTGTGCAGGTTGAAAACGCCCGCAACGCCGCCTCCGTCGATGATGCAGCTCCCGGGCGAACCGCCGCAGACCAGGCTCAGGTTCTTTCCCCCGAAATCGAGATCGTTCGCGGTGAAGGTCCCGGCATCGACCGTAATGGTTGCGCCCGTTGCTGCCGCATCAAGGACCGGCTGGATCGCGCCGCCGGCCGGAACATGAAAGTTGCTTAATGCAAAAGTGGCCGAGATTGTATGGTTGGCGGTCACACTGTTGAAAGTGTATGCGCCCGAGGAATATGTCGAGGGGTCCAGGACAACTGAATCAACCGTCACACCGGCGATATTGTAGCCCGTGTCGGGAGTGATGGTAAAAGATTGGTTCGCACCGTAGTTTACCAGCTCCGGGGCGGAAGGCGAAATCGTGCCGTTCGCTCCCTGCGTGACAGTGATGGCATAGGTGTTTATGGCGAAAGTGGCCGAGATGCTGTGGGCTGAAGTCACATTATTGAAAGTGTAGGACGTTATTGCTCCCTGGTCGGCCCCATCCACCTGCACGTCAGCAACGTGATAGCCCGTGTTGGGGGAAATGGTAAAGGCCTGGGTCCCGTTGTAGTTCACTGTGGCGCTCGCCGGGGATATCGAACCGTTCGCGCCCGCAGCAGTCGTTATGGTGTAAGTGTTTATGGCAAAGTTGGCAGATACGGTGCAGTTGCCCGTGATCTGTCCCGTGGTGTAGACGTTGCCCGATGATAATGACCCACCGCAACCCGTTACCGAGGCGATGCCGTATCCGGTGTCCGGCGTTACGGTAAACGATGTGGTCCCATCGTAGGCAACTGTCTGCGCTGTCGAGGGATTGATGCTTCCGCCCGTTCCGGCAGAAGGCGTGACTGTGTAAGTGCCGCCGGCGTTGACAATTATTGTGTTGCTGGGAGCGCTTGTGACCAGGTTCTGATTATTGAAATTCGCCGTGGTATATGAACTGATGCTGATGCTGGCGCTGCCGGTGATGTTGCTGACATTGTAGCTCGACGCAGTCTTGTCGGGGATGTTTATGATGTTGGAATTAACCGATAGCTGGTACCCGCCGGGGTCGCTCTGGTAGGATATCGGGGTCCATGAGATGTTCAAAGTGGAACCGCTCAGCGAGGCCGCAAGGTTAACCGGCGCGACCGTCTGGTACTTGGTCCAGTCGTCCAGACCCTGCACACGATTTAGGAAGGTGTTCAGAGTATCGTCCTTATCTGCATAGCCCGTATTGACGTAAAGGGCGTTATATCGGAAATCTGAGGCGGCTGTTACCAGACTGGAGAGCTGGGTTAGCTGAAATGGGACAGGCCCACTTAACATGTTTCCGCCCAAATAGAGATTACGCAGGTTGGTTAGGGTGGAAAGCCACGTCGGGACAGGGCCCGAGAGATGATTGTACGATAGGAAAAGAGTCTGGAGATTAATCAAATTGCTGATTTTACCGGGGATATTCCCCGAGAGAAGATTATTGCTGAGGTCAAGGTAATATAAACCTGTCAGGTTGCCAATAGCGTCAGGGACACTAGAAATCTGATTACCCCCCAGACTGAGAAACTGCAGAGAAGTCGGAGAGGTCAGGCTGGCAATGCCACCAATATCCGAAAGTTGATTGTCATCCAGCATAAGCTCCTGAAGATTAGCCAGCCCGATGATCTGGACAGGGATGCTCCCGGTGAGCTGACAACTTTGGAGGCTGAGAGACTTCAGCTTAGAAAGACTGCTAATCCACGTGGGGTCGTCCAGCTTGAGCTGACCCTGCCCGAGAAGAAGCACTTCCAGATTAGTCAGGTCGCCCATCCAACTGGGGATATTTCCCGTCAGCTGACTCCCGTTGAGATTAAGCCATGTAAGAGCGGTCAAGTTGCTGAGGTCAGGGATGCTCCCCGTGAGCCCATTGTTGCCGAGACTGAGATATGTCAGATTAGCTAGACTGCCGATTTCTGAGGGGATGTTCCCGGTGAGTCCATTGTTGCCAAGATCCAGATATGTCAAAGTATTTTTTAGATTGCCGATTTGAGAAGGGATGCCCCCCGTAAGTTGGTTGGCATAGAGGCTAAGGGAGGTCAGAGCGCTCAGGTTGCCGATCTCGGTGGGGATGTTCCCCGTGAGCTGATTGATACCGAGATCGAGATATGTCAGATTAGTTAGATTGCCGATTTGAGAAGGGATGCCCCCCGTAAGTTGATTGTCATAGAGGCTAAGGGAGGTCAGAGCGCTCAGGTTGCCGATCTCGGTGGGGATGTTCCCCGTGAGCTGATTGTAGCTCAGGTCAAGTCTCTGGAGGTACGGGAGAGCGCAGATATCAGCGGGAATGGGGCCGGCAAGGTTATTGGAACTCAAGTCGATTGAAATCACATTGTTGTTGACGTCACACGTCACCCCATACCAGGTGCATATCGAACCGCTGCCGCCCCAGCCTAAGCTGTTTGCCCAACCAGCCCCGTTCGCGCTGTTGTACAGACTGACAAGCACATCCTGTTGCGTCTCGACTGTGACGAAGTTGGCCGAGATCGTGTGATAATCCGTTACATTGTTGAAGAGATAAGATGTGACCGGCCCCACGCTCGATCCATCCACCTGCACATCAACGATCCCATAGCCCGGATCGGGTGTGATCGTGAAGCTCTGGCTCCCGCCGGGGGCCACGCTTACCGCGCCGGAAGGCGAAATGGAGCCGCCCGCCACTGCAGTCGCTGTGATGGTATAGGTGGTGGTATAACCGGTGAAGGGGATCTGGAAATTCAGCGTTGCAGACTGTCCGCTTGCGACCGTGTTCGCATTGTTGGCATTCGGGGTGGTGTAGGCGCTGATGCTGGCGCTGTAGGCGCCCGGTGTGAGGTTGCTGATGGTACAGGTCGGGGTGCTCTTATTCCCCGTGATAGTGGTCGTGCCGGGAATCCCCGACAACTGGTACCCGCCGGGGTCGCTCTGGTATGCAATCGGGTCCCAGGCGAAAGTGACAGTGGAACCACTCACGGAATATATTGTGAAATTGGCCGGCGCGACCGTCTGAAAGTCAACCCAGTCACCCCCTGTCTGTTTGGAAATCAGGAAGCTCGTCAAAGTCGCGTCGTTGCCGGGGTCGCCTGTGTTGACGTAAAGGGCGTTGAATCGAATGTCCAACCCCCCGGTTCCCAGATTGGTGAGATTTGAGAGATCGAATGGAATCGGCCCGCTCAGCATGTTGCCGGCAAGGTCAAGAAAATATAGAGCAGTAAGGTTGCCGATCGTTTGACTGGGGATATTCCCCGAGAGCTGATTGTTGGATAGCCAAAGATACTGCAGATTAGCCAGATTGCCAATCCCGGTGGGGATATTCCCCGAAAGTTGATTTTTGTCGAGATTAAGCCACCACAGAGCAGTCAGGTTGCTGATATCAGGGATGCTCCCCGAGAGCTGATTACTGTTCAGACCAAGCGAAGTTAGATTAGTCAGGTTGCTGATATCGGGGATGCTTCCCGTGAGCTGATTATTGTACAGATCAAGCGAATTCAGAGCCTTCAGGTTGCCGATCTCAGTCGGGATGGTCCCCGTGAGCTGATTATACGAAAGGTCAAGGTTTGTCAGGGCAGTCAGATTGCAAATCCAATCAGGGATGCTTCCTGAGAGCTGATTGTCGCCTAGATAAAGTTGCTGCAGAGCAGGTTGCTCCAGAGCAGCCAGGCTGTCAACGGCATCAGGGATAGTCGTGAGCTGATTGTTGCTGAGATCAAGGTAGGTTAGAGCAGTCAGGTTGCCAATCGAATCCGGGACGCCAGTGAGCTGATTTCCGGCGAGACCAAGAGAAATCAAGGCGCTCAGGTTACCAATGGAATCAGGGATAGGCGAGAGCTGATTGTACGAGAGGCTTAGAAATGTCAGGTTAGGCATGCTGCCAATGGTCGGGGGAGGAACACTCCATGAGAGCAGATTCGATGAAAGGTCAAGATAATTTAGGGCAGCGAGGTTCCAAATCTGGGAGGGGATACCTCCCGAGAGCTGATTATAGTTCAGGTCAAGGTGCTGCAACAACGTCAGGTTGCCGATTGATGCAGGGATGCTCCCCGAGATCTGATCTCCGTTCAGCTTGAGGAACTGCAACGCAGTCAGGTTGGCGATCCAAAGGATGTCACCTGAGAGCTGACTATTTCCTCCCATGTCAATGTAGTTCAACGCAGTCAGGTTGCCGATTGATTCAGGGATGCTCCCCGAGAGCTGATTCGCGTTAAGGTCAAGGTGCTGCAACAAATTCAGGTTGCCGATCCCTGCCGGGATGCTCCCTGCGAGCTGATTCCAACTAAGGTCAAGGTATTGCAAACTGATCAGGTCGCCGATCGATGCAGGGATGGCGCCTGAGAGTTGATTCCAGCTCAGGTCAATTGAGGTCACATTAATGTCGTCAGGACAATACACACCTGTCCATTGACATTCCGAGCCAGGGCCGCCTTGCCACCAGCCTGACGGATTCACGCCCAGGCTGGTGTATAAGTCTATAAGCACGTCATACTGCGTGTCAAAGCTGGCCGAGATCGTGTGATTACTCGCGACACTGGAGAAAAGATAGGATGTGACAGGTCCAACGCTTGAACCATCCACCTGCACATCGGCGACCAGGTAGCCGTCATCGGCTGCTATCGTGAAGCTCTGGCTCCCGCCGGGGGTCACGGTTACTGCGCCGGAAGGCGTAATCGAGCCGTTTGCCCCTGCGGTCGCAGTGATGGTGTAGGAGGTGGCAACCGGGACGCTGAAGCCAGGAGCGGGGGAGTAAGGACCGGACCCGGAAGTCCCGTTTCCAAGCTGACCCTTCCCGTTATTTCCCCAGGCCCAAATGCTCCCGTCGGATTTGACGGCTATTGTGAAATAATCTCCCGCCGCGACAGCCACCCATCCCTGATTGACTGCATCGGTTGCAAGGGTCCCGGGTAGTACGATCTGTTCGGGGGACGACTGGTTCGTCGTCGTACCGTCTCCCAGTTCGCCTTGGGAGTTATCTCCCCACGCCCATAGGGTCCCGTCGGACTTGAGGGCCACGCTATGGGCAGTTCCCGCTGAAACCGCCGCCCAGTCGGCGTCCGCACCGATCTGTTCAGGAGAGTACTGATCCCCATTGTTCCCGTCTCCAAGCTGACCGTCGCCGTTCCATCCCCAGGCCCAGAGGGTGCCGTCGGACTTCAGGGCCAGAACATGCGAATCCCCCGCCGCGACCGCCGTCCAATTAGCGTCTGTGCCGGCCTGGACGGGAGAGGGCTGACTGTTCGCATTTCCGTTTCCAAGCTCACCGTCCCCGTTATATCCCCAGGCCCAAAGAGTGCCGTCGGACTTGAGGGCTATGGAATATTCATTCCCCGCCGCGACTGCCGTCCAATTAGTGTCCGTGCCGATATGTTCCGGGGATGTCTGACTCGTCGTGGTCGTATCACCCAGTTCGCCGTAGGAGTTATCTCCCCACGCCCAAAGGGTCCCGTCGGATTTGAGGGCCAGGGAATGGTAGTCCCCCGCCGCGGCCGCCACCCAGTTCGTATCCGTACCGACCTGAACGGGAGAGTATTGATCCGTCGTGTTCCCGATTCCAAGCTGGCCGTAGCCGTTATATCCCCAAGCCCAAAGGGTCCCGTCGGATTTGAGGGCCAGGGTATTGGCGGCCTCGACCGAGACCGCCGCCCAGTTACCATCGGTTCCGACCTGAACGGGAGAGTATTGGTCCACCGTGTTACCGATTCCAAGCTGGCCGTTGGAGTTCGATCCGGACGCCCAGAGGGCGCCGTCCGGCTGGATTGAAAGCGTATGGTCGGCATCGGGTCCGGCGAAAATTTTCACGCCGGAAAAGATGACTGAAATAGTATGGTTCGAAGTGACGTTATTGAACGGGTAGCTGGTCTGTGCCCCTACGCTTGAACCGTCAACAAGCACGTCGGCGATGGAGTACCCTGTATTGGCAGTGATAGAAAAGGTCTGGTTCCCGCCGAGGACCACGCTTACCGGGCCCGAAGGCGAAATCGAGCCGCCCGGCCCCAGCGCATACGCATCTATGGTGTACGCGGGACCGGGGGTTACAATGTTTGAGGCGCTTGAAGCCGGACCGACGCCAACCGAGTTGGCCGCCGTTACTGTGAATGTGTAGGAGACGCCGTCAGTCAGTCCCGTTACGGTTATCGGGCTGTATGTACCGGTCGCAATTATGCCGGTGCTGGATATCACGGTGTACCCTGTGATTGCACTTCCACCGTTTGAAACCGGGGCTATAAAGCTGACCGTTGCCTGTGAATCGCCGGCCGCGGCCGCTACGCCCGTCGGGGCGCCGGGCGCTGAGCTAAAACTGGCTGAAATGGTATGCGAGGCAGTGACGACATTGAAGGTGTAGGAAGTTACCGGGCCCTGGTCGGATGAAGCGTCCACGAGCACATCAGCGATTGAGTAGCCGGGGCTTGGAGTGATGGTAAAGGTTTGGCTTCCTTCGACTGGAACAAAAACCGAGCCCGAAGGAGAAATGGTCCCGCCAGCGCCGGAGGATGCGGTAATGGTGACGCCAAAGCCTCGAGCGGGAGAGAACTGGCCGAAGGATGTAGTACCATTTCCCAACTCGCCATCCGAGTTATATCCCCAGGTCCATATGGAGCCGTCGGATTTGAGGCCCAGAGAAAAGTAGCTTCCCGCCGCAACCGCCACCCAGTTCGTATCCGTGCCGACCTGGACGGGAGAAGGGTGACTATTATAGTCCGAAGTCCCGATTCCAAGCTGACCGTAGAAGTTATTTCCCCAGGCCCAAAGGGTCCCATCGGACTTGAGGGCCAGAGAATGGATGTTCCCAGCCGCAACCGCCACCCAGTTCGTATCCGTACCGACCTGAACCGGGGAGAGCTGACTCGTTGTATTGCCGGTTCCTAACTGGCCGTAGCCGTTATATCCCCAGGCCCAAAGGGTCCCATCGGACTTGATGGCCAAAGAATAGTAGTACCCCGCCGCAACCGCCGTCCAATCGGTGTCCGTACCGATCTTTTCAGGAGAGTACTTGTTCGTTGTGGTCCCGTCTCCAAGCTGACCATAGTAGTTATATCCCCAGGCCCAAAGGGTCCCATCGGATTTGAGGGCCAGGGAATGGTAGCCCCCGGCCGCGACCGCCGTGCAATCTGTGCCGACCTGAACCGGGGCGAGCCTCTGTGTTGTGGTCCCGTCTCCAAGCTGGCCGTCGCTGTTCCATCCCCAGGCCCAAAGGGTCCCATCGGACTTGAGGGCCAGAGAATGGATGCTCCCGGCCGCAACCGCCACCCAGTTCGTATCCGTACCGACCTGAACCGGGGAGAGCTGACTCGTTGTATTGCCGGTTCCTAACTGGCCTTGGCCGTTAGATCCCCAGGCCCAGAGGCTGCCGTCCGGCTGGATTGAAAGAGTATGGTCAGCCCCGGCGGCAATTTTCACGCCGAAAAAAATGGCTGTAATGGTATGGCCGGCGGTGACGTCACTGAATTGGTAGCTGGGCTGTGCCCCTACACTTGAACCGTCAACAAGCACATCGGCGATGGAGTAGCCTGTATTGGCAGTGATAGTGAAAGTCTGGCTTGCGCCGTAGTCTACTGTCACTGCGCCGGAAGGCGAAATCGTGCCGCCCGGCCAGGCAAGAGCGTTTACGGTGTAAGTGTTTATGGCGAAGCTGGCCGTGATCGTGTGGCCGGATGTCAAACGGGTGAACGTGTATGTACCCGAGGAGTACGCTGAGGGGTCCTGGACAAGATTATCAACCGTCACGCCGGCGATATGGTAGCCGGGGTTGGGAGTGATAGTGAAGCTCTGGTCAAGGCCCAAGTCCACCGTAACGTCGCCGCTTGGCGAAATGGTCCCGTTTGCTCCCCCGGAAGCCGTGATCGTAATGGTAGGCGTGTACGGGCTCTCGTAGGCCCCCATATCGACAACGGCGCCCACGATCCTGGCATTGTCCGCGAGGTCGAGCGCGCCGATGCCGGGGGCGCTGTTATTGCCCATGTTGATGCATGGAGAGCCTGATTGGAGGCTGTAGTCCCCATCGGCAGCATTCGCAAAGAGCGGGTCGGCATTGATGTTGCCGACTCCGGCGTTGCCGCCCTGTATATCAGAGTACGTTATGACGGGGGTGCCCCCCCATATCTCATTTGGCGTATCCAGCCAGAAGATGCAATTGGTGACAGGATTTCCGTTTGAAGGGTACAACGCGCCGCCGTTCCGGCCGGCGCTGTTTCCCGAAAAGGTGCAGTTTGTAATCGTTGGGCTGCCCTCAGAGAGAATTGCACCCCCATTGTCGGCGCTGTTTCCCGAGAACAGGCAGTTGGAGAAAGTTCCGCTGACAGTGGAGGCCCCAAGGAAAACCCCGCCACCTGGCCCTCCATTAGAAGCGGTGTTGGATAGGATCGAGCAGCGGTTGAAAACCGGGTTGGAGGTTCCTGTAACATAAACCCCGCCTCCACCGGATGTTGCCGAGTTCTGCGTGATCGTGCAGTCCTGAAAAGTGGGCGAAGAATTGTTGAGGTATATTCCGCCACCATAGGTTGATTTCCCGTTCCGGATAGTAAAACCGGAGATCTGGGCGGCGTTGGTCTCGCCGGAATGCAGGTTGAAAACGCTCGCGGCGCCCCCTCCATCGAGAATACAGCTTCCGGGCGGGCCGCCGCAGACGAGGCTCAGGTCCTTTCCTCCGAAATCGAGATTGTTGACTGCATAGGTCCCGGCATCCACGGTAATTATCGAGCCGGCTACCGCCGCACTCAGGGATAATTCGATTGTGACCTCAAAGGTGGCCGAAATGGAATGGTGGGCAATCACGTCACTGAAGGTGTAGGAGGACATCGCCCCCATGCTTGTTCCATCCACAGACACGTCAACGACACTGTAGTGTGTGTTGGGAGTGATGGTAAAGGTTTGGCTTCCCTCCGTCTGTACAAACACCGAACCGGAGGGAGAAATGCTCCCGCCGGTGGCGGCGGACGCGGTAATAGTGAAGCCGAAGCCCTGAGCGGGGGAAGGGTTAGAGAAATCGCTCGCAGTGCCGTTTCCAAGCTGACCATAGGAGTTATATCCCCAGGCCCATAGGGTGCCATTTGATTTTAGGGCTAGAGTATAGTAGTACCCGGCTGCAACCGCGACCCAGTCCGTGTCCGTCCCGACCTGAACAGGGGAGGACTGATTCGTTGTATTCCCGATTCCAAGGTCACCTTCGACGTTCCATCCCCAGGCCCAGAGGGTGCCGTTGGATTTTAGGGCTATGGTGTGTTCAGACCCCGCCGCAACCGCGACCCAGTCGGTGTCCGTCCCGACCTGAACAGGGGAGGGCCGATTCGTTGTATTCCCGATTCCAAGCTGACCACCAGCGTTCCATCCCCAGGCCCAGAGGGTGCCGTTGGACTTGAGTGCTACAGTATGATTCTCCCCCGCCGCAACCGCGACCCAGTCCGTGCCCGTCCCGACCTGAACAGGAGAGGAGTGATTCGTTGTATTCCCGATTCCAAGCTGACCGACGCTGTTCAGTCCCCACGCCCATAGGGTGCCATCGGACTTGAGTGCTAGAGTATGGTAGTACTCCCCCGCCGCCGCCGCCACCCAGTTCGTATCCGTGCCGACCTGAACGGGGGAGAGCCTCTGCGTTGTGGTCCCGTCTCCAAGGTCTCCGTAGTCGTTGTCTCCCCAGGCCCATAGGGTGCCATTGGCTTTGAGGGCCAAACTGTGCTCCTCACCCGCTGCGACCGCTACCCAGTTCGTATCCGTGCCGACCTGAACGGGGGAGTATTGAGCAGTTGTATTACCGATTCCAAGCTCGCCGTCGCCGTTCCATCCCCAGGCCCATAGGGTGCCATTGGATTTGATGGCCAGAGAATCTACCTCCCCCGCTGCAACCGCAACCCAGTTGGTGTCCGTCCCGGCCTGAACGGGAGACCACTGCCCGTTAGCATTACCGGTTCCAAGATCGCCATGGCTGTTATCTCCGCACGACCAGAGGGTGCCGTCCGGCTGAATTGAAAGAGTATGGGCATCCCCGGCGGCGATCTTCATGCGGGCGTAATTGGTGTTGATCATAACGGGAGTGTAGCTGTCTACTGTGAGCCCGTCCCCCAATTGACCGTAGTGGTTAAATCCCCAAGCCCATAGGGCGCCATTGGATTGCAGGGCTACGCTGTGCATAAACCCCGCTGCGACCGCCGTCAGGTTCGAATTGCTGCCGATCTGCTCGGGGGAGACCTTGGTATTCGTGCCCCCGTCTCCCAGTTGCCCGTCACCATTATCTCCCCATGCCCACAGGTTCCCATTGGATGTGAGGGCCAGGCTGTGCTGGCCTCCCGCTGCGACCGCCACCCAGTTTGAATTGCTGCCGATCTGCTCGGGGACGGGGTATGCGGTATTCGTGTTACCGTCTCCCAGTTGCCCGTAAGAACCCTGTCCCCAGGCCCACAAGGTCCCATTGGATTCGAGGGCCAGGCAGTGATAGGCTCCCGCTGAGACCGCCGTCACGCCGCTGATCGTGCCGATCAGCTCGGGGGAGCTTCGGGGAGTTGTGCCCCCGTCTCCCAGTTGACCGTAACTGTTATCTCCCCAGGACCACAAGGCGCCGGCGGACGTGAGGGCGTGGCTGTGATAGGCTCCCGCTGCGACCGCCGTCACGCCGCTGACCCCGCTGATAGCGCTGATATTCTCCGGGGATAACTGGCTCGTCGTGGACCCGTCCCCCAGTTGACCATAATTATTATATCCCCAAGCCCAAAGAGTGCCATCGGACTTGAGGGCCAAAGTATGGCCCTCACCCGCTGCAACTGCTACCCAATGGTTATCGCTGCCGATCTGCTCGGGGGTGTGCTCATCCGCCGTGGTCCCGTCTCCCAGTTGACCGTAGTAGTTCCATCCCCAGGCCCAGAGCGTCCCGTTGGATTTGAGGGCTACGGTATATCCATCCCCCGCTGCGACAGCCACCCAATCGTGATTGGCCGGGTCGGCCGGAACAGGGTTTTGGGACAACGTAACCTGGACGGGGGATTTCTGATTCGTTGTATTCCCGATTCCCAGTTGGCCGTTACCATTCAGTCCCCAGGCCCAAAGGGACCCGTCGGCCTGGATAGCCACCGTATGATAATACCCCGCCGCTACCGTCTCCCTTGCGGGGCTTGCGGATCCGTAGGCGGAGAATGCAAGGGCGAGTTCCGCTTTCTTTGCGCCTTTCTCAACGCCCAAATCGGCCAGAGGCACGGCGAAATGATAGACCTTGTGCTGGTACGGTACTTTGTCTGTGTAAGCAAATTCCGAGCGCCCGAACTCCTTCTCGGCTCCGGACACCTTGAAGGTCTTTATTCCCTTCGCGGTCTTGACGTGCACTGCGGCATAGTCCTTAACGCCGCCAAGGGTGTTGTCCGGTGTGAACTCGAGGTCTACATAGAGGCTTTTGCCGTCATCTCTCACCTGTCCGTAAGTAAACCCGTTCGGGTGGCCCGATCCGGTGCGGCAGAATTCCTTGAAAAACGGCCTGGGTTCCACCGCAGAGGCGCAGAGCACGCAGGGACCTGAATTGTTTGCTTTTGCCTTCTTTTGTTTGCTGGACTTCCCTCTGTGTTCTCTGTGCCTCTGCGGTGAATTTTTGCTAGCGTTCTTCGCTTCGCGTGAGCCGGCAAGTTTATAAGTGTAAAATGCGGCATTCTCATCAATTGCCCTGAAAAGGTTTCGGGCCGGAAACTGGAACGGGGTCATGCTTACCGTAACCGGCTCTATCCTGGCGGTGATTTTAAACACACTGCCGCCTTTGCCTGCGGCCAGGGCGTCTGAAGTGTTTTCTTCCCTGCTCCCCGCTCCCTGCTCCCCGCTCCCTGAAAAAGCAAACTCCAGGGTCTTTCCGAAAGCATCGAGCAGGTCGAAATCCCGTTTTTCAAGTTTTTTTAGCGCCAATGGGTCGCTCGATCCATCGACCTTCTGCGGGGCCGCCCCGCCTAAACTGACCGTATCGATTTGAGCGGCGCTCCCGCCGGTCTGCACGACCCTGACCACGGCCGTTTTCGCTCCGGACAACATTCCGGAAAGATCGATCTCTTTTTCCCTTAAAAACCTGTCGAATGTGAGCCTGCCTGCCTCGCGCCACTCGTCTCCGGCGGACACCAGGATGGAGAACTCCCCTTCCGGTTTTATGCGCTCCTTCTTCGATGCGGCGCTGGGCAATCCGCTAGTGCCGTTGCGCTCGGTTGTCTGCCCCACTTGCATTAGCCCGCCTTGCCCGCGATCGGCCGGTTGTATCGAACCGATCCCCGTACTGACCGATGAAGTAGCGATCAGCAGGAACATGACAGCCATGATTGCCGAGATCGAGTGCCGTTTCATGGAAACTTTTCCTTTGCTCGGGTAAAAAACTCGATTCATTGCAGATTTATGAAACGCAAAGCTCTATTGCAGTGGATACAGAATGCAAGTGAAACACTGACTATAAAACTTCAGGTGATAAGTATTGTGGTATAAGAATAAATCTCATATTCAATTTCCCTGTCACCTGTTTATTTTCATCAGCTGAGAAATGAACACGTAGGAAAAGAGCAGGCCCGATATTGAATTGGGTAGTCTGAAATCAATCTCCTTCATTCGTGTCTGCTATTCGAGCAATCCGGCTTTAGCTGCATAACTGACAAGCGCCGAAGTCTTGTGCAGATCCAGTTTTTTCATTATCCGCGTGCGGTGCGTTTCGACGGTTTTCCTGCTGATTCCAAGAGTTGCCGCGACCTGGGTGCTGGTCAATCCCCGGGAAAGCAACTGCAATATCTGCCGCTCCCGTTTTGCGAGCGTTGCAGGACCGGATGGATGGGTCGTAAGAGCGTCCCCCACCTTCCTTATTTCTGCGATCTTCGTTGAGACGGTCACCACTGCCTTGATCCCGCCAAGTGCATCCCTTAAGGGGGACATCCGGTCGTAGAAGCGCAAAGTCTCGCCTCCCCGCGTAAAGTCGATTTGCTCGGTGATATCCCTCCCTCCCGAAACCGCCTTTTTTACTCGCCCGACAAGTTTGGATGCCGTCAGGGGATCGAAGAGATCGAATGGTGTCTTTCCGATAAGGTCAAAGGACAACCGTCCACCGGGCATGGCGCTGAAAAAGAGGTATTTGCCCTCGACGTCCTGGATGGACGACGTGTACTCTGAACTTTTGAGGAGCTTCCTCATGCTTTCCTCGCTGCTCCTCCTTGCCGCCAGTGAACGATCGTGCTCGGTGATATCCCGGGCAATATAGAGACAGCCGACGGTATTGCCCTCCACATCCACGATCGGCGAAATGCTGCTTACGCAATCGCAGCCAAGGTGCGACTCCATTACTTCCGCCGTATGTTTTTCTTTGCCGTTCCCATTCGCGAACGGACAAAAATCCGGCGGCCCCGTTGCCCCATGGAATCTCTCGTAGCAGGTGAGTCCGATTGCATCGCGAACGGTTGAGTTCAGTCTGCGGGCCATCGCGGCATTGACCCGCTGGATGCGGCGGTCGCGGCCCACAACCGCAAGAGGATTAGGCATTCCGTCGATCGCCAGCAGCCACTGTTTCCTGGACAGGGATATCAGGTCTTCCCGCTGTTTGCGCTCCGTTACGTCCCGTGCAATTCCCAAAACCCCCCGGACACTCTTGCAGCCATTGCGGATGGGGCTGAGGCGCACATCGAGGACGAGTTGGCGATCCGGCAAGGTAAGGTTATTTTCGAACCAAACCGGTTCCCCCGATTCGAAGACCTTCTTGAAATTAATATCCAGAGGTCCTCCCCGGGCTTCATGGACCAGATCGGCATATTGGGTCCCCTGTACTTCCTGTAAGGCGGAGCCGAACAGGCGCAACGCGCTCGAGTTCAGGTATTCGACCCCGAAAGATTCGTTAACCACAAAGATGAAATCGTCTGAATTAGCGGCAAAACGATTGAGGGCTTCTATAATTCCGCCGTCTAAGAGCATCCGGTCTCTCCTTGAGCAAAAAAAACCATTGATCGAGAATTATTTTGGGAAATATGGCTGCGAGGGTAGACTAGATTGAAAGCACCGGGGATACAATCGGACAAAAGTTGTATCTTTGTAGGTATAAAGTTGTATTTTCTTACAGATTGATTTTGCGGGAAACGGAGATGGCCTTATACGTGGAAGTTGTTTAAATTAGCCCGTATTTTCCGGCATATCGCACAAGGCCTGAGGTCTTATGTATGTCCAGTTTTTCCATTATCCTGGAGCGGTGAGTTGCAACCGTCTTTTTGCTTATAAAGAGCTTTTCCGCGATTTGGGATGTGGTAAGCCCCGAACTGATGAGCTTCAGTACCTCGCGTTCACGATTGGTGAGCTGCTTTTGCGGTTCGTTTGAAATCTCGGGGTCCGCCGGGTCACGCTGGTCCCCCATCTTTGTAGAGATAGTCATCACAGCCCTGATCCTGCCCGAACCATCACGGATCACAGAAATATAATCCATGAAGTGCAGTATCTCTTCGCCGATTTTGAGTTCGCTGAAAACAGTCTCGCCCTTACCCGATTCGACTACACGTCTGATTCTGTCACATATGCCGGCAGCCGTTTTAGAATCGAAAAAATCGAAAGGGGTCTTCCCGGTTATATGCTCATCCAGGCGTATGTTGCCGGGCATGGCCCTGAGGCTGACGTATTTGCCGGCTGGATTATGCACGGCGACAATGTAGTCTGCATTTTTCATGAATAGTTTCATATGGCCTTCATTTTCTTTTCTCGCCTTTGAAGCACTCACCCTTTCCGAAATGTCCCTGGCGGTATACAGACAGCCGATGGTTTGTCCCTCCGCATCAGTCAGAGCGGATACGTTGACGCGAAAAGGCCTCCCAAAACAGTTTGTGTGCATCTCCGCCGATCTGCCCCTGTCCGTCGGGCCGGGGTCCTTCAAGGGGCATGAATTCGGGGGGCATTTCCCTCCGAAAGTCTCGTAGCACAGCCGGCCATGCAATTCCTCCAGGCAAATCCCAAGCTCGTCGGCCAGGGCCCTGTTTACTTTTTTGATGCGGTATGTGTCGTCGATAACGGCAAAAAGGAGGGGCAGGGAATCAATGGCCTTCAGCCATTCCATTCTGGAATGAGAGATGAGCTTTTCCTTGCGCTTCAGATCGGAAATGTCCCGCGCTATCGCCAGGACGGCGCTGACATCTTCCGATCCGTTAAAAACCGGCGTCAGCCTGGTGTAGAGCCATGTCTCATCATCAGGCTGCCCAAAGTATGTTTCAATGGAGGCAGCCTTGCCCGACTCGAAGACGGCATCTATCGAATCTCTCAAACCTTCATAAAGGTCCTCGCAACACGGTTTCGCGGAGCCCCTTCCAAAATTGAGGGATTCCCGCGCCCGGTCGTTGCAGTACTGAACCGAGCGGCTGCGGCCAACGATAAAGATTATATCTTCCGCATGATCCATGACTTGCCGGAGCAGATCGGTCGCCTCTTCATGGATTTTCGATTCCGGTTTGCGTTTAGCTGTCACTGGCCCTCCACTTCCGCATTGCATGAACATGGGCGTCTCCTTTGAATAACTGGACCCAACCATTAGTTAGTGCAATGCTACACGGGAAAGGTTTCAAAAAGGTTACAGCACCCGAGTCGCAGTCTTATGCAAATTCTAATTTAAAGCCTCAAAGTTGCGATATCTTAACGGCAATCCGATAACTGGTCTTAAACGCTGGAACTTTTTTGCATGCCGGCAGGAGAGCACGGGAGGTCAAGTACTCATTCACCGTCGATCTTCCCTTAATTTATCCACGGCTCTTGCCGGCAATTTGCAATCAAGGGCACTACACCCCGGCTTTCCAGGGTTGTATCCGCCCGTCCCAAGCATATAGGGGCCTATGCCTGGTTTCACCGGAATCGTAGTGACTCGAACAAAACCTTTTTCAATCATGCATCCACAATACAATGCTGGAGGATGAAATTTCAATCACCTGACCGGGGTATTCTTGGGGTATAGGGAATCGATAAGAGATACCAAAAAGCGGTCGCGCAATATGACGAATTTTAAACTTGATATTGAACTAATAGTTTCGTATAAGGATAAAGGTGACGATATAGTAGCCGTGATCGGATATGAATGATTATCATATTACCCGTTCAGGTTCAGGCTCCTTCTAGCATACAGTTTTTCTTACCGAATTGAAAGTGTTTGGCGCAGTATCTCTGGACTGATGTTCGCCGGCTTGATAAGGCATTCAGGAACAAACTTTTTACTTGTGCACCTGCGTCCTGTGGTAGCGTGCGGATGGTATGGCCGGCAACGAAGGGGTGCGCCTTGATTCTGCCCTCTTTCTTGTGCAGCGAAAGCGTAGGAAATGACGTTCTCACGCAATAAGCTCGCCTATATCCTTTTCTTTTTACTGATCCAGGTCATTCTTATCGGGACATCATTTTACTTTCTTTATTCATCGCCTTCAGTCGGGATAACAACTGCGTGGGATAAAACCCTGCAGCGCTGGAAGGTGGAATCGGCCGAACCCTGGAGCAGCCTTAAAGAAGGTGATGTAATACAAAGCATCGGAGGGATCGAGATAAGATATATCCACCTGATCAAGAGTTGGAATTACTTGAATTATAGAAAGGAGATATTCGAGTGGTTTGATAAAACTGGTGCAGTCTATGAAGTGATGGAGGGAGGGGGGGTCCCTTTTGTCATATCCAGGGGTCCAGACACAATCGAAATCACCTTGAGTTCAAAACTTTGCCGGCTCTTTTTTCTGAATTCCTCATCGGTTATGCTTCTTTTTTTGGGATTTGCCTTCCTGCTCATCGGGACCGTAGCCTATTGCAAGAAGGAAAATGATAAACGCTGCTTTCTTCTCTTCTTGTTTTGCGCTTTTCAGTCAATTATGCAAACCGTATTAGCTCCCTCTTTTTCCTCTGCACTGGTAATGGCCCCTCTCTTTGGATTTTTAATGACTATGATAGCTTGGATAGTAGCCGCTCCGACCGGCACTGCCCTCGTCTATCTCCTCCTTATGCTGCCCAAAGAGAACTCTATCCTCCGCCGATTTCCAAAAGTTCCATGGGTATTGTGTGCTCTGTGGTTTGCATGTTATGGAAGCCTTCAGCCAGCTAGGGCGATGGGTGTCAGTTCGTCTATCTTCATCTTGGCTATTTTCATAAGTACCCGCTCCTTCTTTACATGCGAAAACCCTGTGGAGCGACAGCAAATGAAATGGGTGGCAGCGGGGTTTGCCTTTGGGTTCGGTCCCATGCTGGTCCTGAATTTCATTCCGCATTTTCTGACAGGTAGGGAACTCATTGACCCAAGATATCCCATGTCACTCATGGTCATTTTTCCCCTTTTGATATCGTTTGCAATTTATCGCTACCGCTTGATCGGAATAGACGATCTTCTGGAAGGCACTTTTATCTATATGGCAACCCTGGGGTTGCTCGCGGGCATAGACCTGTGCCTCATGGGCGCTCTTTCCTCCCGGTACGGGGCAAGTCTTGAGCTGCGCCCCACGGGAAGGCTCCTGGTCTCGCTTGCCCTCACCATCTCCATCTATGCTCTAATTCGAGAAAGGGTGCGGCTTTATCTGAGAAAGCTTTTCGGCAGGGAGCCCCTTAACGAAAGAGAAATCCTCGCCTCCTTTACCAACGAGGCATCGGGGCAGGGGCCCAAATCCATTGCGAAACTCCTTGAAAGCTCGGTTCGAAACATCTTCAGGCCAAAGGCGCTTACCCTTATTTCGAAGGCAAACGGCGCATCCGTGGACCTGCTGTCGGACTTTAAGGCACAAAGCGGCCCGGTCCTTCTCTGGCAAAGCCCGCTCGGTGAGAAAATTCCATTTGATGACATGCTTCTTGCCCTTCCACTGGGCAGGGGCGAGGATGCCGAATATCTCCTGCTGCTCGGAGAGCTTCCGAAAGGAAGGCTCTACAGGAGCCGGGAAGTGGCAATCCTTCGCTCTCTTCTCATGCAGGCAAAGCTTCTCTACGAAAATGCCTGGCTCTATGATGAAAACCTTAGCTATTGCCGCACCATTTTGGAGGAGGAAAAAAAGCACCTCCGGGAAAAGGAAAAAATCCTTATGGACCTTCACGACGGGATCGGCGGGATAATGACAAACATAATGTTTCTCTCCGAAATCGCCTGCAAATCCTCAACCGGCGAGGAGATGGAAAAACCCCTTCTCACCATATCCGATCTTTCACGCGATGGCCTTTCCGAGATCCGCACCATAATGCACAGCCTGGACAGCATTAATCTAACCTGGCACGGGCTGGTCTCGGACTTTCGCTCCTTTGGCGCCAGGATGATCGAGCCAAGCGGAATGGGGTTCGAGATGGAGACCATCCTCCCGGACGGTGGGAAAAGACCCGGAAGTCTTCTGTATTTAAACCTTCTTCGCATATATAAGGAATCTCTTACCAATATCCTCAAGCATTCAGGTGCAAGGCAGGTGCGGGTCCGTGTGGAAATCGGCCCGGAAAAAATCGCGCTTTGCATCGAAGATGACGGAGCGGGACTCAAAGCTGAGGGCAGGAAAAGGGGCGGCGGCCTTTCCCATATGGAAACCAGGGCAAAGGACATAGGGGCAACGATTGGAATCCACTCCGGCCCGGGCGTGGGTACAAGGGTCGAGGTCGAGGTGGCGAGAAGGGCAGGGGCAGTAGAGTACTCTGATTAAAATGGGAATGGCGCCCCCCCGAGCCGGCTCTTAAAATACCCCGATTATACCCCGCCAGGGTTATGGAACCTGAAAGTCTGGCGTGCTAGACTCGAAGTGCAAAAGTTAAAGGGAGCTTAAAAATGCGATTAGGTATCATTGAAGATGACAGCATGCTCCGGGACAATTTGAAACTGCTTTTGAATGGAGAACTGGGAATCGACGTCGTGGGCTCATTCGGTTCGGCCGAGGAGGCGATGGCGGAGCTGGCAGCGTGTTCCCCGGAAGTTCTTTTGGTCGATTTGGGCCTTCCCGGCCGTTCGGGAGTCGAGTTCATTGAAATGGCCAAGGAGCAGATGCCTGAATTGGAAATAATAGCCCACACCATTTACGAAGATCGTGATACCGTTTTCTCGGCAATTAAAGCCGGGGCCTCGGGCTATCTGCTCAAGGGGACTTCCCCGCGCGAGATAGTTGAGTCTCTCCATTGCCTCTACGAGGGGGGGGCGCCGATGAGCCCCAAAATCGCCAGAAAGGTGATAGGGGAGTTCCAGCTACACGGCATAAGCGAGCAGTACATTCTGAGTCAGCGGGAAAAGGAGATTTTAAAGCAGATCGAGGCGGGACTTTCTTATAAAGAAATTGCGAATAGACTCTCCATAAGTCCCCATACGGTCCATAGCCACATAAAGAAAATTTATGAGAAGCTCCAGGCCAAAAACAGGCAGGAAGCGCTTTCAAGTGCTCGAAGGAAATGTCTCATATGAACAACCGGGGGAACTGCCTCCTGAAACGTTCTTGCCTGGGTCTTTATTCCCGCCCCCTCTTCCCCGTCAATCAAGGGACACTGCAATCGTCACTTTGCTTTGCACAGAATCTCCTAAGGTTGGAAACCTTTTCGGGATTTCCAATCACGATTATTACTGATTGCGGCGTCAGAACTTCATCCTGCGATAGATTGTATATGAACTCGGAATCTTCCGGACGCTTCAAAGAAACCGGGGTCAGGCCCGTCCTGCGCTGAATGTCGATTTCGCGAAGCGACTGGCCGATCCACGGCGACCTTTCGCCAATCGTAACCTCCTCAACGCGAATTGCGTCATTTCCTCTAAGCATCCGGTCGAGGAATGAAACGACATTAGGACGGATCATCTCGCTGACCATACGCATGCCGCCGATGAAAGACGGATTCACGACATAATTGGCTCCAGCCCTGAAGAACTTTTCAGCCAGATTGTTTTCATATCAATCCTGTTTCAGGTTGACGATCCTCTTGCCCCCGTTGTCGTTACTGGCCTGGAAAATGATGCTCCCCGCAAGATCGGAAGCGTTCCGAAGTGCTTCATCCCTGAGGTGACTGTATCTCTGCGTCATCATCGGGTGTTTGTGGGTAAGAAGTTTCTGAAGGGTAAACATGTTCACCTGGCCAGAGGAAGCCAGCATACTGGCATAGACATGCCGCAAGCCATGCACGTCCTTTGGCCTGTCACGCCGGAGGCCGAGGGTTCAAGTCCCTTCCACCCCGCCAGTTAATTTAAGGGGTTAGCCGATGAGGTTAGCCCCTTTTATCCGATCTATCGCCATGTGAAGGGCGGAGAAGAAGAAATTTATCAGTCTTATTTTACGAAAATAGTAAATTCATTGGATGTCATGAATCTCACGGCCAAAGCAAATTGCAAACCTTTTGATGATGAATCGGCCTGCAGAGATCTCAACACCATAAATAATGTTGTGCATGAGGCAAAAAACGTACATAGTCTTTGTCCAGTTGTTATCGAGACAATGCTCTGGCAGTATATTTATGCTGATCCGCTGCTGAGAGAAGAAGATAAGTCTCGTTAGATATATAAGGTTATGGCTAGAGATGACAGGGCATATTTTCCAGATGCAATAAACATATATCACACCATGTATAACTGCTAAATTATTTCCTGCTGTCAAAACATCTGACGATGCTCTATGGTGTTCAACGTCTGGCGCCTCAGAGCGTGCGGCGGAAGAGCAGCGTGGCGGCTGCCATGGCGAGCACTGTGAAGACGCTCAGGAATAATATGTCGCCACTGATGGCCGTCAAACCGGTGTTTTTCAGAACCAGCGACTTGAACCCGTGTACCGCGTAGGTGAATGGGTCAATCGCGGTGATGACCTTCATCCAGGGCGGAAAAGCATTGGTCGGGTAGACCGCTCCGCTGGGGAAAAACAGGACGGTGTTGAGCACACCGAAAATGGCGCGGGGCACAAGGGGATCGCTCACTCTCACCATGATAAGGAACATCATGCTGATGAGCGCCAGCGAGGTTATCGCCACCAGTGTCAGCATCCGCGCTAGACGTAGCGGATTGAACGGGTCCGGAATGCCGGCGATGAGCGAGCCGACGGTGACCAGGACCAGTCCGGTCAGGACCGCCTTGACGGCTCCGGCGAGATTGAAGCCCAGGATCAAGTCCAGCTTGGTGAGCGGCGTCACTAGATATCCCTCGTGCAGGCCGCGCGCCTTGTCATCGATAAAGATGATGCCACCTCCTATCATCGCAGACACGAAGATAGCCAGCACAATGGTGCCTGGCAGCAGATACTGGATGTAGGGCACATAGGGGTAGACCTCGACCACCGACAGCGTGACGACTCCACTCTGCCGGGGGCTCACCGGCTTACTGTTATAGGCGCTGAGGATTTCGACAAGGCTTGAAGCGAGGGCCGAAGAGCTGAACTGGTCCGTGTTGTCCTCGATCAGAGCGATGCGCGGGTTGGCGCCGGCCAGCACCTTCCGGGAGAATTCAGGAGGAATGTTCAGTACTGCATTGATGCGGCCGCTCCGCAGGTCGCGCACGGCCTGCCCTTCGTCGCTGTAGGAGGTGGTCTCAAACGTTTGCGCATTGGCCGCCACGGCGTCGAATATCCCCTTTAACTGCACAGCGGGCACCCGGTGATCCTGGTCGACCACGCCCACATGCAGGTTCTTGATCTTACCTCCGAAGGCATAACCGAGGACCACGAGTTGCACCAGCGGCAGCACCATCGAGACGACAATCAACGTAGGACTGCGACGGAAGCGGCGCAGATCGCGCTCGATGAGTGCCCAGATTCGATTAAAAGCATATACCATGGTTCTCAGCCTCGTTTGAGGATAAAGGGACTATTACTGGCAGCATTGGCCTGCAGCGCGTCGCGCATCTGCCGGCCGGTGTAGTGGACGAAGACGTCATCGAGTGTCGTACTCTGCACGGAAAGGGAGCCAATAGCTACATCGAACTGCCGGGCGGCATCCATAAGGGCTACAGTTGTGCGTGGCCCGTTGTGGGAGGCGATTCGAAAGACGTGGTCCTCCGCCTTGACCTCGACGACATCGGGCAGGGTTTCCAGGGTTTGCGCCCAGTCGGCCGGCATCGCAACGAAGCTCACCTCGATCACGTTCTTGCCGGGAATCGACGCCTTGAGCTTCAACGGCGAGTCGAGGGCCACCAGTTTCCCGTGATCAACGATCGCAATGCGATCGCAGAGTCTGTCCGCCTCGTCCATGTAATGGGTCGTGACGAGGATCGTGAGGTCGTGTTCCTCTTTCAATCGCGCAAGCATCTCCCACACGGAAACTCGAGAGGCGGGGTCCAGTCCGGTGGTCGGCTCGTCAAGGAAAAAGATCTTCGGTTCGTGCACCAACCCTCGCACGATTTCCAGGCGACGCCGCATGCCGCCGGAGAACATCTTGACCGGTTTGTCGGCCCATTGCACGAGGTCCACCGCCTCCAACAGCTCTCGGATGACCTTGCGGCGTTTGTTGCGCGGGATGCCGTAGAGCTTGGCGAAGATGCTCATGTTCTCCGTAGCGCTGAGGTCGAGGTCGGTGGTCATGGCCTGCGGGATTACTCCGATGGCATGGCGGACCTCGTTGGCCGAGCGAACGACATCATAGCCCATGATGCGGGAGTGGCCCGAGGTCGGCGGGACGAGCGTCGTAAGCATTCGGATAAGAGTGGACTTTCCCGCCCCGTTGGGACCGAGCAGGCCGAAGACTTCGCCGTGATTTACCGTGAAGCTGAGGTGATCGACGGCACAGAAATCACCAAAGTACTTTGTCAGGCTGTCGGCCTCGATGTCAAAGGTGGGCTGCGCCAGGTTTGCAGGTACGCCGGATGCCATAACCGTCACCTTAAGGGCAGGGTGACGTAGGCCGTCATTCCCAGTGCGAGGCTGCGGTCACTGTTGTCGCAGCGCAGGCGGGTTTCGAAGGTTTTGATGTCGCGCTTTGTGCGGCTGACATCGCGCTGAGTCGCGTAGTCTGCATCTACGCCGCGGAAGAAGACCGTTCCAATCCGAGTGTCGCCGGAGGGCAGGCGCACGGTCAATTCGTCGCCGAGGTGAATGCGGTCGATATAGCTTTCCTCGACGTCGGCTCGGACCCAGAGATTGTCGGGATCGACCAGTGTAACGATGGTCTCACCGGGGGTCACCACCTCTCCCTGAAGTGCTGCCAGCACGTCAACGGTGCCGTTGATCGGAGCGTGAATCTCCGTGTAACCGAGGAGCACGTCTGCCTTCTCGGTCTGGGCGCAGGCGGCTGCAAGGTGATTGCTGCTCGCAGCCAGCGCCGCCCTGTGGGCGGCTACCTGCTTGGCATTGGCCTGTGCCAGCGCCAACGCGGCCACTGCCGCCTGCACCTGTTTGCCCAACGCTTCGACATGCGCTTTGGCTGCAGCGTAGTTCGTGCGCGCGTGGTCGTAGTCCTGCTCGGAATTGGCGTTTTGAATCCGCATGGCTTTGGCCCGCTGCAAAGTGAGCTCGGCATACTCCAGATCGGCCTTGGCCTGGCTCACCTGCGCCTCGTCCATGGCCAAGCTGGCTTGGCTCTGACGGATCTGTTCCCGCGTCTGGTCTTCGAGAAACTCCAGGTTCGCTCTTGCCTGCTCCACCTGCTCGGCCGATTCCTTCTCGGCGTTCTCGTAGTAGCCCCTGTCGGCTTGCAATTCCTGTGGCTGAATCACCGCCAGCAACTGGCCCTTGTGGACAGTGTCGCCCTGGCGGGCCAGGTGTTCTTGAAGGCGCCCCTGGATCTGGGAACTTACCCGCACGTCGTCGGTGGTCACGATGCCCGTGAGCACAATCGACTGCGGCCCGCGGGTCATCCAATAATAAATGCCCGCGACGGCTAAGACTACAATGGTAATAATGACGGCTATTCGGCGTTTCATATCAGACTCCGGCACAGACCAGTCTGGCGACTCCGCTTTTGCGCAGTCCGTCCGTGCGTCCGGAAAGGTAGCGTTCATTCAGTTGCTTCAGACCGTGGTCCTCCACTTCACTGAAGCCCAGTGAGTGTAACATAGTGGCGAGGGATGCCGGATCAAAAAAAGTCTTCCAGGGCTCGCCGCCTTCAGATGCTCTCCCGGAGAGAACCTCCAATGCCTTTTGTTCCCTTGGCGACAGCAGTGAGGGAAGCACTGCATAGTCGAATACTACACCGCTTCCGGGAGCAAGAGATGCGATGAAGCGGAATGTGCTCATGATGGATTCTTCTTCGAGGTACATGGTCACACCCAGCCACGAAAAGAATGCCGGCTCATCCTGCCTGAATAGCGCCTTTCCAAGAGCCTCGTGAAGCGTGGAGCGATCGAAGTCTATGGGCACGAAGGTCAAGGACGAAGGCTCCTCGATGCCGGTAGCGCGCAGGCAATCCCGCTTCCATTGCTGGGTCGCCGGAAAGTCGGCTTCAAATATGATGCAGTCGTCCCGATCCCGGTTCCGATAGGCAAACGTATCCAATCCCGCTCCTAGAATTACATACTGGCGGACGCCACGCTGCTTCGACCTCGCCCACTCGTCCTCGGCCAGTCTGCTGCGCACCGCAACTGACGTTCGCAGTCCCTTGAGCAGAGGGGCATTGTGTCGCGATAGATCGCCACGAAGAGACCGTTCCTCAGTTGCGCCCAGTATTTTCAAAGCAAGAGGGTCTTCGAAAACCAATGGGGCATCCAGTAACTGATGGGCTGCTCTATATATCGCGACTCTCAGAGCAGTTGACTTGGGCGCAGGATCGGGGCGATTTTCCTCGCCGGATTCGGTTCTCTTTAATTGCATCATAGCCTTGTCCACGAATGCGATCAATGGGCCGTCCATGCCGATGTTGACCAGCAGATCGGACTCCTTCCGGAATGCAGAGCGGATTTTGTCTTCCAACTCCAAGTCATCGCCCGAATAGGATGCACGAAACAGTGACTCCCACCGGCGTGCCAGAGCTTGAACCGCCGGATCGTCCGGTGCGGCTCCCTGCTCCCTCTGCAGTCGAACCTCGGCGACGAGCGAGGGCCATTCAAGTAGATGTGCCGCCTGACGACTTCGCACTGCCTCAAGCTCGCCGCTGGACAAATATTTCGCCAGGATGGCAGCCCGTGCGTTGGCAAAAGAATGGGTGATGTACTCGATCATCTCCGGAGTGATCCCGTTCAAAAGCTGCACTTTCCGCTCTTCCAAAAGCAGTTGTTTCAGTTTTATTGCAAGGCCGGGGTCGTTTCCCGTGGTATCTCTCAGCAACCTCATCCACCGCCACGCCAACTCCTGAGCTTCCCTGCTTTCAGGGGAAATTCCACGATCCATTGAATCCTGAACAATAGGGACCAATCGGCTCCACTCCTCGTCCAGGTTGCCGGTTGCCTGGTTCGAGTAAAGAGTATTCAATTCTTCTTTTGACAAATGCTTTTCGTACATCGTCATCATCTCGAGTATTGTCAGCCAATCCGTGAGACCGGTTTCTTCCCCCTTTGCAATTCGCTCCCTCAGCCAAAAGAGTCGATCTCGCAATGTCAGAGCACGCTGGACCTGTTCGTCGAGAACGTTCATTTGTTGAGTGATGATTTCTATGAGCGTTGCACCACCGGGCTCTGCCAGGAACGCCCTGATTTCGGACAGGGACCAGCCGAACTGCTTGAGGGCCTGAATTCTGTGCAAACGGCTCACATCGGCCTGGTTGTACAGCCTGAAGCCGCTATCGGAGCGTGAAGAGGGAGACAACAGACCGATGTGGTCATAGTGGTGCAAGGCGCGGACCGTCAGTCCGGCACGTTTTGCAAGTTCTCCAATCTTCAAGGGCATCGCGGTTGTCTCCTTTTCTACCGACCATAAACCCTGACGTAACGTGAAGGTCAAGCGGAATTTTATACATTGGGGCAGCAGCGGAGTGAATCAAATATCTTTTGACATCGAGCTTTGAGTATGCTTACTTGCTTTTTACACCCCCTTTGTCATATTTTCTCCCCTCAGGTTATTTGGGAGGGCTTCGGCCATGATATCTCTCCATATCGTGTTTTCTCAGCGACAGAATTTCTCTGCGGTCTTCGTCGGGCGAGCTGCACAAGAGCTCTCCCATCTCTTCAGAGGAGGTGATTATGCGTGTCGTTGCGATTGCCAATCAAAAAGGGGGTTGTGGAAAGACTACTACTGCAATTAATCTTTCAGCTTGCCTTGCTCTAAAAAAGCGAAGGGTATTGCTGGTAGACCTCGACCCACAGGGACACAGCACCATCGGACTTCTTGGGGACCGGTCGGGTTTTCAGGCCAGCGTCTACGATCTGCTCTGTCCACCGGAAAACGGGGGAGTTGCAGTTGAGCATGTCTTTGAACCCATTTCCCATCACCTGGATCTCATTCCTTCCGAAATCATTCTCAGTGCGGCGGAGCAAAAGCTTGCAGGAAAGGAAGGAAGGGAATACCGCCTGCGGTCTGCGCTTTCCGGCTTGGGAGATGACTACGATTTTGTAGTTATCGACTGTCCTCCCAATCTCGGCTTGCTTACTTTCAATGCGTTGCTGGCTGCCTCGGAGGTCGTTATCCCCGTCGACATAAGCTATTTTTCCCTCCACGGCCTGAGCAAGCTGCTTGAAACTATAAATCTGCTGAGCAGCAAATGCGGCCATTCGCTCATAATGAATGCCCTGGTCACTAACTACGATCGGAGACTGAGGCTTTCCGAAGAGATCCTGCGTGAGGTTAAACGCAATTTCAACGAGCATCTCTTCACTTCGATAATATCAACCAGCGTAAAATTGAAAGAGTCGATCGGATTTGGAAAACCTATTACCGAGTATTCGCCCGGATCCTCAGGATATCGAGACTACCTCTCTTTGAGCGAGGAAATCATCCGGGGAGATTACCTCTCCGAGAATACCGAGGTCCCCTCTCTGGATGCCCAATCGCCCCGAAAGGTCAATGGGGGAGTTCTTTTTTCCTGCTTCGCTCCCAGCGCCATGGCGGTGCACCTTGCCGGGGATTTTAACAGGTGGAACCCGGAAAAGGAGCCTCTGTTCAATCTTTCCGGACGCGGACTATGGCAAAAAAGTGTTCCTCTTCAGCCTGGACAGTATCAGTACAAGTATGTAATCGATGGAAACTGGGTCCTGGACCCTGCCAACCCCAAAACAGTTCCCGGACCTGTTGGGCCGAATTCCGTGTTTGAATATGAATAACAGGCACTGGAGGGCTGCCGGCGATGGAGTGAAATGGCCGGCGATGCATAAAGGGGAAGGATCGGCAAGGGGGTTGGAAGAAATATCCTCTTTGTTCCTTTCTTCCACCCAACCCGAACATTCGGCGGAAACCGTCCCGCATCCCTCCCCCTCGCCATCGAGTTCTCCATTGCTGTTTCCAGTATTTTGCTGCATGTTTCCGTCCCCCGCTGTCGAATCCTTTTTCGCCTGCAACCTTTCAGTGGAGATTGCAAAAAATGATCGGACCGTAACCATAATTGACTTCGGTTTCGAGCGATCCATCATTCGGCGTCTCATGGGATATCCGAACCCTGAACAGGGCGCTTTTCCTCCCGGTAATACGGTTCACCCGGATTACAAAGTTCAGAGCATAGGGTTTAGCGGGTTGCCGGAAATCACGCTGATTTTGCCTGCCATGCCCATGGAGATGGATCTACCCAAAAGAACCGTGGAGCACATCTTTGCACAAGAGCAGGTTCGAAAAGCCGACCTGGTTTTGATCAACTGCCCGGCGGGTCCTGATGATATAGCGGCACACGAGATTTTCACTCGTTTCCATAGGGCAATCTTCCTCATCGATGATCGGGCTCAATCCCTGGCGAAGGCTTATTCCTGGATAAAGAGGCTTTCTACAAGCTGCAAATGCTACCTTATCGGCGCTGTATTCGGCGAGGGTGAAGACGGCGATACGGTCTTGCAGAATGTTTCGAAATTGCAGAAAACCATTTTCAAGCACCTTCGCGCGGGCATTGAACTCCGGGTTGTCACCGTACCGCTGGACCGCGAAGCACGAATCTCTATGCAATCGGGAAGGCCCTTGGCCCTCTTGAGGTCGTCGACTTCAAGCTCGGCCAAGGCCATTGCCAAACTCTGCGAAAATCTTTTGAGAAACTGATGAGCCCTTTGCTTAGACCTGCCTGTATCGATGACCCCGAGGAACTGGCTGAGCTTGTCTCCGAAGCGATCGGAGAAATCATCGGTGGAGGCGTCCTCCTGGATACCGCTCTCGGAAATGACGAATTCGGCTATTTCGATCTGGTTGCCGCTAACGGGGACGGGGAGGCAGTCTTGTTTTTCATCAATTTTTCGGGCGGAGAGACGGAATATTTGCGTTTGCTCAAGTGCATGCGTTGGTACCAGGAAAATCGGCCTGCGCTCCAAAAGCTCTATGCCGGACGAGTTGCGCTCGGCCCCGCTCCACCTGTCTTTCTTGTTGCTCCCCGGTATTCGGACAGTATGCGAAAGGTGCTGCTAAACATTTGTGAGAGCCGGATTGTCCTGCTGAAATATGTCTGTTTTCAGGACGGGGAAGACAAAAGGTCTTTATTCATCGAAAAAGTAGGCGATTCTTTGGAAGACTCTGGAAAAACAGATCCCATGTGCGTCCCCGATGTTCGCGCCGAGGCCTCTCCGTCCGAGCTGATAGCCGATCGGTCCCAAATAGAGCCAAAAGAAAGGGTTATCGATCCTCGTGAGTTTCGCCGGGAGATAGGGACCGATATTTCCAATGTTTCTGATGAGGAACTGCTTGATCTGCTCGAGTAAAGGCAAAAGGGGTCCGATCTGGTCCCGCCGATTCGTAAATTATTGGACCCCACGATGTAAATTGATTTCTTCTGCGAGTTCATTTGTGGCGGCTACCCCTCTCCACGCCCTCCCCACTTTTCGAAACGGCATCGGGAAAACCGGCCGGTGCGGTCTTGACTCAGAGTCCTAAGCTCCTTAAGCACTTCCTGAACAGTTCGCACATAGATCGGCAAAATTTCTCAACTACAGGGAGACAAATCATGGCAAGAACCGTGACTATGGCCGGAAACCCGCTCACGCTTGCGGGAAACCCATTGAAGGTGGGCGATAAAGCCCCGGATTTCACCGTGGTGGATAACAGTCTCGCCAAGACCGGGTTTTCTTCCTATAAGGGCAGGGTGGTGGTCATTTCGGCAGTGCCCTCTCTGGACACTCCCGTCTGCGATGTCGAAACGCGCCGCTTCAACGTGGAAGCGGGGAAATTAGGGAAAGATGTAGCCGTGCTCACCATAAGCATGGATCTTCCCTTTGCCCAGAAAAGGTGGTGCGGCGCAGCGGGGGTCTCTCATGTGACGACTTTGTCCGACTACAGGGACGCAAATTTCGGTTTGGCCTACGGAGTACTGATCGAGGATCTCCGTCTGTTGGCGAGGGCCGTTTTCGTCATCGACAGAGAAAACACGATCAGGTATATCGAGATTGTAAGCGAAATCAGGACTGAACCCGACTACGAGGCTTGCCTGAAAGCGATTGAGGCTTGCCTGAAGTAGACCGGGAGGTGTCCTTCCGTTTTCACAGCCTGGCATAGAGGGAGGCGGGCAAGATCTTGAATAGCCATGCGACGAGAACCCAGCGTTTTGTGATGTAAGCTCGTCTTGCCTTTCGCTCGATGGCCCTGTGGATCTGCCTGGCTGCTTCCCGGGGCGATGAGACCCAGAAGGGCCTCTTGACCTTCAACATCTTTGTATCGACGAACCCGGGCTGGATGTCGGTGACCGCTATGGGGACCCCCGCTTTGACAGCCCTGTTTCTGAGTCCCTCGAGGTAGTTGGAAACAAACGCTTTCGATGCGTTATATGCCGGGGCCTGCCGCCCGCCGCGGATCGCGGCTATCGAGGATATACCGACCAGGTGTCCACGGCCGATTCGCGTAAAGTGCCGGAAGGCCACATTTGCCGCCGCCGCAAACCCGGTGACATTCGTAGCGATAGTTTCGGCCTCTGCAGCCCAATCGAGATCAGGATTAATTGATCCGATTCCGGCAGCAATAATAATGAGGTCAGCCCCTCCCATTTCTGAAATGAGTTCCTCAAGCAGGTTCATCGATGAGGTTGGATCGCACAGATCGATCTCCTTGTTAAAGGCGGGGCCGGATAAACTGTTCTTTAATTCTTCCAGAAGATGGAGTCTTCTGGCGGCAAGGCCAACCGTGTATCCTTCCTCGGAGAGTATTACGGCCAGTTCCCTGCCGATCCCGGAAGATGCTCCGATTATAACGGCCTTCTTCATCTCACTCCTTAATCAATCGTCCAAGCCAAGATCTTTTCTCACCTCGTCGGCGGTAAAGGTGGCCTCTTTGCCCTTGCGAACACGCTCCTGAACGTTGGCGGCAAGATAATAGTCCTCAATATCGTCGATCTTCTCCAAGATCATTTCACGGATATAGAAAGCCTTGGTCCGGCCGGTCTGGAGCGCTAAAAAATCAAGGCGGCGCTCGATATCGTCTGGAAGTCGAATCGAAGTGGGCATGACGCGCGTTCTCCTGAGTCAAGACAATACATGTATTCAGGATATCGCCCTTGTGTGCCCTGATCAAGAAAACTTTTCTTAGGACGTAAGTTTTCCGCTGTTATTGGCCTTGATGTATTTCAGGCAGAACCTGTCCTTATTCACCAAGGCCTCGGCAGCAACAATCAATGCCTGCATCAGCTCGTCGATCGGGTCCATGATTACGGCGTCAAGACCACTTACGATGCTCATAACCACATATGCGCGGTTTAGATGACGCCGCTCCGGAAGGCCGAAGGATACGTTGCTCAACCCTGAGATAAAATGCAGGCCGGAGTATTTTTCATGGAGGTTCTCAATTAGTGCAAGTGTATCCAGCACAGCCTGAGGGCTTGTTGCGACGGAACGGGCAAGTGGGTCGAGATAAATTCTTTCGGCCGCGATGCCGGCTTCGAGAAGCGAATCGACCAACCTGCAACCGACTTCGACGGCATTTTTCAGGTTCTGGGGAATACCCCGGTCGTCCAGGCACAATGCTACCACACGCGCGTCATACTGCCTGACCAGGGGCAGTACTTTCCTGAAACGCTCACTTTCGCCGCTGATCGAATTTATCATCGGCTCGCCCTGGTGGACGGCCAGCCCGGCTCCGAGAGCATCGGCATTCGGACTGTCTATGCACAAGGGCATTTGAACGGCCTTCTGGACTACCTTTACCAACCATTCTAAGGCTTCCGGCTCTTCAGCAATACCCAGGCTCCCGCAATTTACGTCCAGGAAGTGAGCACCCGCTTCGACCTGACGTCGGGCTTCAGTGATGATGGCCTTACTATCCCGCTGCCTTACCGCCTGATCGATACTCTTGCGGGTTGAGTTTATTCTTTCGCCGACAATTAACATCAAATGGTTCCTCTTAGCTTTTTAGGTTTCACCGGCTCCACTCTCAAGCTTTTACCCATAGACGCGCTTACATATTTCCACACCTGCAACGGCGTCCTTGGCTGCAAAGTCTGCCCCTGTAAATTCCCTGACCTGCTCGTTAACCGGTGCCCCGCCGATTATAATCTTCACTTTGTCGCGAAGACCTGCCGAGGTAACGGCATCGACTACATTCTTCATTTCGGGATAAGTAAAGTTGAGCAGCGCGCTCATGCCAAGGACTCTTGCGCCGCTCTCTTTCAGAGTGTCCACGAATTTTTCCGCCGGCACATCCACCCCGAGATCGATAACATTAAATCCGGAACCCTGCAGTAAGGTCACCACTATATTTTTCCCGATATCATGGATGTCACCCTTGACGGTGCCGATTACCACCTTGCCTTCGGAGCCTGAGCGGGCAGCTCCCTGCAGCACAGGATCAAGCCGTTTCATAACGCCTTTTAATATCTCCGCGGAAAAAATTAGCTGGCTTATGAAATACTCGCACTTCGAGAAGAGTTCCCCGACTGCGACCATGCCCTCATTGCAGGAATCTATTATGTCCAGGGCCGAACCGCCGGCGGCGAGTTCCTTTTCCACTAACTCGTACACCTTATTCTCGTCCAAATCCCTCAACGCCCGGGATAGCTCGTTCATTTACAATACCTCCTATGATTACTTCAAATTGACTTGGTAATCAGCCGCGATGCCTAGAGCATCCATTGCCAGATCCAGACGTAGGCCATCTTCTCAAGCTGCTCCCAATTTCTGCCTATAAGATCTTCATCACCTTTGATCGTGCCGATCTCGGCCTTTTTAACTTCCCACGGAGTGACTAACTGCTGTGGTTTGAGACGATCTATGGGCCCGTAGCCCTGCGAAAGCTCACGCGGCTTTGGAGAAATGCTGTTATCGTAAACGCCGAACTCGAGAACCGCATCTATCATTGCCCGGAAATTCTCAGGCTTGGTAGTGTAAGGGAAATCACAACCTGCTGAGATAATGTACCCGCCATCCTTGCCAACCGTTTCGCAAAGATTCATTACATGCTCGCGCACCTGTTTGGGAGTACCAAGTATAAGCTGCGAATCCTGAACGCCGCCTGCAATGCACGAGTGACCTCCAAGGATTTCTTTCGCTTTGTATATGTCTCCTTGTGTGTCTATATCGAAAAGTATTTTTCCCCTGGGCAGTTCGAGAAGGCGGTGCAAATGTGCGGACCAGTCGCCTTCAAGGTAAGCCCTGATTGTGTGGCCCGCTTCGATCAGGATTTCCAAAACTTTCTTGAAAGAAGGCCAATAGAATTCATCGAATTGGGCAGGTGAGAGGAACATAGGCTTATGTGTAGGGACAAATATAGGGTAGCGTTTAAACGGATCGGCAATTGACAGTGAGAAATAGCAGAGATCGTCCACGAGAGCGTCACAAGCTGCTTTCAACTGGGCCGGCCTGCGGAACATATCCATCATTGTGGCGTTGAATGCGCGCATGATATCGGCAATGACATCGTATGGGGCCAAGAAGAAACCGGCCATAGGTTGAGGCATGCCATATTTTTCTTCCAGCACCAGTGCACGGTTTCGCATCACCTGCCCCATCATCATCTGGGCCATGCCGGCTTTCAAAAAAGCGATATGGGACCTTGGCGAGCCCGGTTTCGTGTATTCGCCCAGAATTCGCGGCAGGAGTGTATCGAGCATGAACCGGGTGGGGTTCTCAATAAGGCTGTCGTAGTCCTCGGGCTTCATGTATTCGTCTTCAACGAACTGGAACTGAACGTCGGGAGGCAGGTCGCGCCCCGGGAGTTTGTAGGTTTTGCAGTTGATCGCATCATAGAGAGGACCGTAGATGCGGTTGTTCCTCAAAACGTCGATTTCGGGAAAATCGCGAACAAAGGCCTCTTCCGCTTCCAGCCATTTTTGCGGATCATAGATGGTTTGTTGCATGGTGTTGCCCGAGTACACCTCCGCAAAGTAGTTGCTCCCTGTCGCAATGGGTATGCGGTCCACAGTTTCCAGAGCTATTGCTGCCTGATAACGGCCCAGTCTTTTCTCAAAAAGCTTCCTTGTCTCTTCTGAAGGCATTTGCGTCCTCCTGATCGTTCATTCCTGAAATTATGCTCATTGGTTTTCCTGATTAACCGGAACCAGAAGCCTTTTACTTCGAAAGGCGATGCACTGAATTTAGCCCCTTGTATGAGTGGATATGTTGATATATTATATAGGGAAGTTTGTCAAGACTTTCTTGACAAACGTTTCACTCTGGCTATAGTCTGGACTCAACGGGAGCCAATCTCGTGATCGTCTCGAAGGGGAGCATAACGCCATCAGATTTTCGGAATTACAGGAACCAATCTCAGATGGATTCATCCCTGCGCAACGATTCCGACTCCGCATAGAGAACACGCGAGATGAACCGTAACCGGACCTTGTGATTTGGATCGGGGTAGCTACAGAAATAGGATCGAAACAACAGCTAATATGGAACAGTCTAAAATAAACCGCGACTCATTCGAGCCCGCTTACATCCAGTTGATCAATATTTTGCGAGAGCTTATATCCCGCGGAATATATCGATCAGGTGATCGCCTCCCCTCCGAATCGCAACTGTGCAAGGAATACCAGGTAAGTCCCATGACCGTTCGCCGTGCTATCAATACCCTGATCGAACAAGGTGCGGTCAGCACGGCCCAGGGGAAGGGCACGTTTGTAAAACCATTACAGCTCTCCACGGTCACCTTCGGCTTGGATCAATTGCAGGCCCTTCTCTCGGGTGAAACCGAAACGCAGGTCAAGATCCTCCAAGTGCGGATAGTGAAAGCAGATGAGGCAGTTTCGTCAAAGCTTTCCATGCCGGTTGGCGCCAGGACGATCCATATAGAAAGGCTGCTTTCCAGGAATGGAGAGCCTTGGATTTTCCACCGTGAGTATCTCATTTATGATCCGCGCCGCCCGGTGGTGGAAACAGAGATGGAAGTTGCCTCCCTCTACGGACTTTTCTCTAGAGGCAACCATTCTGATTTTAAATTTGGAAAGCTCTCGATAGTTGCGTCCGTGCTCTCGGATACTGATGCCCGGTTGTTGCAATCGGCGCCGGGAAACCCCGCCTTTGTGCTGGAGCATCTTTTCTATGATTTCGACTATACGCCAGTGAGCTGGGGATGGTTTGTATGCCGGGGCGACAGGTTCAGTTTCAGTTCAACCGTGGGTCACTGGGGAACGCCGTGATAGAGAAGACGCAGAGGAAAACCACCGCTAATGAAAGGTAGTAAGATCCCGCTTTCCAAGCTCGTGGCCGATCTCGACGAAGACGCCGTCCTGGAGACTGTCCGCCGCCTTCTAATGGATGGCGAGGATCCGTTTCGAATCGTGGATGAATGCCAAGTCGGTATGATTCAAGTAGGCCAACTATACGAAAACAGGACGTACTTTGTTTCCGCTTTGATTATGGCCGGTGAAATCATGGAGCAGGTGAGCCAACTTGTTTTGCCCGTGCTCCGGGGACCCATCAAAGGAAATGACGTCGGCAGGATTCTTGTTGGCACTGTGCATGGGGACATCCATTATATCGGCAAAAACATGTTCAAATCGCTGGCTCGGTGTTTCGGCTTTACTGTCATTGATGCAGGAGAGGATGTTGACCCTGCTGAGTTTCTAAAATACCTGCGAGAGATCTCTCCTCACGTGATAGGGCTATCCTGCCTTCTTACCACGGCCTATGATTCGATGCGGGAGACCATAACCCATCTCAGAAGCGAAATAAAACACATGGAAAGACCACCTCAAATCATAATCGGTGGTGCTGTCGATGCCCGGGTCTCTAAATATGTCCAGGCCGACCACTGGGTCAAGGACGCCATGGGGGGCGTGCGGTTATGTCAAAGTATCACCAAAAAGGCGCCCGATTCTTGATCACTCCTGACGCTCCTTCATCAATCGTCTCTGAACTCCTTATGGGGGATCGCAAAAAACCGTAGTTGGGAAACCCATCTGGGAGATGAACTCCCGGCTGAAAACCGGATTGGATCCCAGTTCGAGGACGCGGATCATCGACGCCAGATGTTCCATTTCTTTCAATACGTCCCGATTGAGCAGAGCGAGTGAGGCTCCGGAAAGCGAGGAATTTCCCACAAAGTTGAGTTTTCCGGTGTAGTCAGCCGGCAGCAATCCGATGTATTTAAGATTTTCGGGATTCAAGTGGTATCCGAAAGATCCAGCCACAATTATCTGATCCAAGTCTGCAACCGAATGGCCAGTTTCTTTCAACAGCGTAAGAATTCCTGCGAGGGCCGCACTTTTGGCCAACTGGACCTGCCGGATATCCTTTTGGCTTAAAAAGACGTTGTCAGTCAAATGATAGCGGTCCTCGTGCAACTGTTCAGTCAAGTGTTTGCCTGCTTTGGCATTGAACGCTCCGGAGAGTCCTATAACCCCGGAGACAACCAACGCCGCGACAAGATCGACCAGGCCGCTCCCACAAATGCCGATTGGCGGCAAATCGCCTATGGTAGTGAATCGAGGCAGCATGTCTTCGCCCAACGTGACGGAATTCACGGCGCCTGGTACGGCTCGGCAACCGCACGAAATATTCATCCCTTCCAGGGCCGGCCCCATTGCGCAGGACGTGCCGAGCAATCGATCCGGCCCCTCGATCAGCACTATTTCACCGTTCGTACCGATATCAATGAAAAGTGTGTACCCGGTACAGGACCGGTAATCGATTGCCGTAAGGCCTGCGACAATATCTGCTCCGACGTAGCCCGAGGTCCCCGGCAAAAGTATGAAGCGCCCTTGAGGGGCGATTGGGAGACCGGAGCGTTCTCCTTCCAGAATAATGGGCTTCAGGAAAGTGGGGCGGAAAGGAGCCAGGGCGATCGACACCGGACTGACTCCCGCCAGTATGTGGAGCATGGTGGTATTGCCCGCTGCGGTCATCAGGTGGACTTGGTCCCTGCTTCGGCCTCCGCCCAGCGCCTTATCCAACATAGATCCCAATTGCCCGATCAGCGCGGTCCTCAGAACGGATACACCTTCCGGATTTTTCTGACAGTAATCGATCCGGGTGATCACGTCGCCGCCGTAGGCCGTCTGGGGATTCAGCGCCGAACTGCCTCCCAGGAATTCCCCGCTTTCCAGATCGAACAAAGAGAGCGAAAGGCTCGTCGTGCCGATATCCACAGCGGCGCCCAGCATCGGCTGCCGGTCGAAGCAGATGTCCAGAAGCTCGCCTCCAAGTACAATACCGAGTGCTTCTTTCTTATTTCCAACCCACCCGGGAATTTTGGCAAGAACTCTTGCATCGCTGATTCGAAAAGGAATAGTCTCCGCATAAGGGCATGTGCCTGGACCATTCTCATTCAGGCAAACGCGTGTGATGGGACTGTCGACAGCCACCTCGCGAAACGCTGGACCAAAAGCGGTCTGAAGTTGGGTCCAGGTGTCATCCATAGTGGCGTGGACATCTCCGAACACCTTTGCTTTGCATGCGAGGCGGATGTCCGCAGATCGGCCTGCAAGAAGCGCGAGTTCCGCATCATCAGGCGGGCTCATTTCCCCATGAGCGATGACTCGGCATTTCCCGCAGACTCCTTGGCCGTCGCAAGTGGACTCAACACTCAATCCACTTCGTCGAATACATGAGAGCAGGGTTTCCCCCTGCTCGGCCTGTACCGTTAACTTGCGATTTTCGAAATACACCGTGGGCAAAATGTTTTTCCTCTCACATAGCAGCTTGGATAGAGCGGGGAACGGCATTCGCAAAAAGACCAAGGTGAGTCGGCTCAATTGTGGTGAAAGGTGGAATCACCGCAAAGGATTCATAATCCCAGGGACCTGAGAGAAGATGCCTGAGATAGTGGTCGGTCCCCTTGAGAATGAGCAGTTCCAGCTTGAGAGTGGCGGAGATTTCGCGCGCATGGGGCACAAGGCCTGTCAGATCGTAAGCACCAGTATCTATCAGACCCAGGAATTTGTAATGAGCGAGCATTATTCGATAGACCCGTTCGGTTCGCTCCAAACCGAACCGTTCCAAAACCGCCTGGTACTCCTTCCAAATGTTGACTTCTCCTTCCAGCCAACCTTTAGTGAGAAAATAGACTCCACCTTGACGAGCACAGTTTTCCCTGTTTTCTTTCGATCCTAAAAGCAGGGTAATGCAGTCATCCACTTTGGGTATGACCAATTGATAGTCCCCGGTCGTCAGTCCGGCCACTGCGTTGCCGCAAAAGCCGAACGCCAGAAGCACTCTGCTTACGCCTTTTATCTTGTTTAATTCTTCTTGCATTCGTTTTCGCAGCGAATCGGGAACCAGATGCAACCCCGATTCGACCCATACAATATCATGCGGACAGTCTGTTTCCGCCACTGCCTTTTCGAGTTCATCGCGAATCGTATTACATGCCAGGATAATAGTTTCCATTCCCGGGGCCTTTCAAATCAAAACAGGGCCAGAGTAGTTTCACCAGACCTTGCAAAACCATTGCACCATAACAAAAGATCTATTCAGCATCTATGGTGGATGCTGGGACTATCGGCCAGGATTGTGACCGTATTTGGTTCAACAAAAATTCTACGTCGCCAGCTTGTGCCGGGTCTGAGCATCACCTTCCCCATCTTGATAGGAAATTAAACCCTTATTGCACCATCTATGGCATCAGTCCCATGGCTTTCCAGTAGAAGGTGCTGACGACGATACCAACGATAATGGCAATGGCGTAAAGCGCGCCGGCAATTGAAACCTGATTGCCGGTCCACCCCCTCGATTTGGTCAAGGTGTCGCCTAACATGATAAAGGGCTGCTGGTAGGCCAAAAAGAAAGAATTCCCAGCGGCGATGAAGGCCACGCTCACCATGACCGGATTAAGCCCAAACTGCTTAAAAAGAGGGATGAACACGGGAGAGAGAATGGCAAAGGTCGTAAATCCCCAGGGAATGTCTATAAAGCGGATGGCCCACAGCACGAATGTGAGGACCAGGAGGAGCACCAGGGGTGAACCGGCCACGGAGAGGACGGCCGGCTCGATGATCGGCTTGGCCCAGTCTGAGACGCCCGCCTTGCCGAACATGGCCGACAGGCCGATCACCACTCCAAAAAAGTTGATGATATCCCAGTTAACTCCGGTTCCAATATCGGAGATCTTAATGATTCCGAAGAGCATCAGGGCTATGAATCCCATCAATGCAGCTTCCGCCGTCTTGATCCCCGTCCATTTGTCCGTGGAGAAAAGTATAAGGGCCGCCGTGAGAATGACACCGGTCACGATTTCATCTTTGGTCATTCTGCCCAGGGCTGCATACTGTTCCTTGAAAGCCTCTCGACTCAACTGAAGTGGTTCAGCGGGCTTGAAAAC
>JBKQTS010000317.1:0-11563 GCA_052143075.1 Syntrophobacteraceae bacterium
GAAGATAAGCGCCTTGACCAACTTCAAATGTTCTAAGGTCGCCACCTTTTAGGTGGCCATTGGTTTACAACCGCTTTGAGCGGTCCATGATTTTCCAGGCCTCCGGCTTGGCCGGAGGTATCTGACTAACATATCAATGGAGGTCAAGACGCTATATCGATCGCATCGAGGCCATATTTCCACCGGAACACCACCGGATCTTGGTTGATTTCTTTGAGCCACTTTTCGATTCGCATCCTTAGCTCTTCTTTGGATTCGACTCGGATTCCCCGGAGCAGAGTGCGAGCCATCTTGGAAAAGAAGGACTCTATCAAGTTTAGCCACGAGCCGTGCGTGGGGGTGAATACGAACTCGAAGCGGCTTGGTACGCTTGCCAGATATTTGCGTGTCTCCTTGGAGATATGGGCGCTGTGATTATCCAAGATCATCCTGATGGTTGCCTCTTCGGGATAGTGGCTGTCCAAGGACTTCAAATGTTCGACGAACTCAGCGCTACGATGGCGGTCTGCCACCATTCCGTGAACATGACCATTGAGCAGATCGATGCTGGCCAACAAACTCAAGGTCCCAAAGCGCTTATACTCATAGTCGCGAGCAATTTGCGGATATTCGGCTTGCGCAGGAGGTAGATCAGGGGATATGAGTCCGATAGCTTGAATCCCCGGCTTTTCATCATAGGACAGTATCGCGAGCTTGGCGGAGTTGGTTTCTCCGTTTTTTTGAAGTAGTTGGACCTCCTTGTACACGTGGAGCACTCGGGTCATTTTGGCATCGAATTCTGGGTCCTTGCGCTCGAGGTAATAGGTGATTTTGTGCGGTCGGACAACATTTTTCCGAAGGATTTTGGATACAGTTCCCCTGGAGATATTTGCCAATGACGGATGGCCGGCCTCTTCGCAATGTTTTCGACAATGCAGTGCCAGCAGGCTGGTCGTCCATAATTCTAATGAATACCCGAGGTCCTTGGGCTTTTGACATGCCAGCGACACAAGCCAGGCTCTGGCTTCAGGTGAAAGGCGCACCTTCTTGCCAGACCGCGGCAAATCATCGAGTGCCGCAAGAATTCCCAGTTGCAGCGCCTTGTCGATGCATCGTTCCACTTTTGGACGATTTGTGGAAAGCGTTCGGGCAATCGAAGAAACTGAAGCATTGCCGGCATAAGCCAACAGCATTTTGGCTCGCTCGAGGCGACTGGCCTTTTCAGTCCGAGACTTGCCGATAGATTCGAGCCTTGCTTGCATTTCTTCTGTAAGCACCAGTCCGGGCCTCTTTTTTTGAAATGGCATCTTCCCCTCCTCCGTTTAAGTTTACCCCCAGAAAGGGAAGATTGCACAGGTAATTATGTATAGCAATATTAATTTGGAATCATACCACTAGTGTCGCATAGCCACCTGCGCAGCACTATCCTCTCGGTGCAACCCCGGTCACAACATTCTCGCTGTAATACCACGTCAAAACTCCCCTGTTGGTGACTTAGCGTCCGGATGTCGCCGGGCCCGAAGTGAATATGTAACTGCGCCCGATTGTGCAAGTTAAGCACTATCAGTATAACCACGGGGGTCCAAATGCTCAGCAGGTACTTGCGCCATCTTTTCATGCTCAACCGCTCCTCAGGTGAAGAGATTTTAATTTTTGGACAACTAGGTAGACTGGTGCTTGGCAAAGCATTCGATTTATCACTTCTTCACTGGCGGTCCACACTCGCGATCCGATATGTGATCTTGACTCCCAGGGATTTGGACCGGTCAAAGGGTGAAAACGACTGAGCTATTCGCCCTGTCGGTCATTTGCTGAGCGTGTAGCTCCTGACCCGCTTGGTGTTGGTAATGGCTCACATATAGTTGCTGCATCCTGAAATCGCCGGGGAAATCCCGTTAAGCCTGATCGATTACACCTTGTACGATTACACCTTGTAGTTGCGTTTCATAGTTATCGGTGATATTCTGAACAGTGGGTACGCTATTTGCCACATACATCTGGGCATGCTTATCGACATAGCCGCGAATGATATTAGCGCCTGCGAGGCGGTGGCGTCAGCAGGTATGGCGTTCAATGTAAGCTTATCCGTGCTGCCACCTAAAACACTTGCTGCGCTCGCATTCGGATCGGCGTGAATCAATGCCATTGCCCCGCCGACTCCCTGCTGATGGGCAAGATAGACCTCCCATGGCTGAGGCTCGCGGCCAAGGTCTTTGGCGAGCACTTGTGCATTCTGCTTAGCTAAAACCACGCCTAGCTGCACCTGTCTCGAAGCGTCAAGCCGGTCCTGATCCGTTCCACCTAGCCCTTTCCATGTGCTGTCAATGTGCTGGGATATCCCCGTTGCCATGATTTCGGATTCTTCGTGGCCGGATTAGTAACGCCGCCTTCGGCGCTCCAGATCGTCAGTACTGTGGCCGGGTCAACCCCCTGGCGTCGCGCTTCCCCTGCTATCGCCTGCGCCATTGCCCCGCCCGTGAATTTGCCGTAAGCATTCTGAGCGCTCTGCAAATCCTGAATCGGCTTAAAAAACTTTTCTATCTCGCCTTTGGGCGCTCCCTGAAATGCGACCGGCCGAGACTTGATCCTGATACGTTTTCATCGTGCCAGTAAAATCGCCGGAGATCGCCTGCGTTTTATGACGGCAGACCAGAGTTTGTCGTTATTCTGGCTTAGCTGCTAGCGGAAAACATCGCTATTCCATCCGTGCTTTGATCCGTAATCGGCGGTTTCGGCGTCCATGCGATCGCGCACGTTTTGAATGCGCTACGGATTATTCTAGTTGGCTTCGGCCTCGGCTGTCAAATCGCTCATGACGGCTGTGTGCGTGTTCCATTCCCATGCCCTCGTTTGGGCGCCGCCGTATCTGGCCATACCGTCGAGGTCCATTTCGACACGGCGCGTGCTTGCCTGGTCGAAGGCCTGTTGCTGCATGGGGTTGGGCAGGCAAGTTCGAATCGGATTCGGGAGATCGTTCATTTGCTGCTGGAATTCGGTAAACCGGGCTTGAGCCTCCTTGCCTTCGAGCTTCAGGTAGTTCTGGTAAATATCTCTGGCTGCCGGCGAGAACTGATTTGCATAAACGTCGTTGACGTTCGTTTCGTTGGCGAGCTACTGGCGCTGCAGGGCACGTTGCGCAAGCTCGTTTCGGCCTGCTGAAGCGTAGTCCCGACCTGTCCGCCCCAAGCCTCGAGCGTTGCGTGATCGATGGTGTTATAAACTCCCTCGCCGTGAGGGACTTCCATGCCCGGATTGAAGGCTGGGACAAACTGTGAATCAGGAACGACGGGCAATGCGACTCCTAAGTACTGCCAAGATAATAGGGAGCGGCCATATAGTTGCCGTTTGAGTACATAGCACTGTTTGATGGCTGATTTCCAAACACACCCATCTGATTATACTGCAGCCACTTATTCGATACGCTCGAAGCGCCGCCCAGAATCGAATTTGCGATATCCCAGTTCCCGGCAGCACTGTACATTGCCGCCTGAGAGCCATACATAGCCCCCTGATACGTGTCGTTTCTCGCGGTCATATTCGCATTATACCTGATAGTGAGCGCATCCATCTCGCCCGTCTCGGCCGCAGAAGATCTCACATCGAGCGCTGATCCGGTGTTCGGATTCACACCGCTTGCAGCCTGGCTCGCCTTGACGGCGCCGATCATCTCACCGGTTTGGATTCGCTTGGCTTCTTCCTGCCTCTGCCCCTGCTGAAGTGCGATCCCCGCGTTTTGGTTCGCAATGGTCTGGTTGTTCCGGGCGACCTGGGCGTTGTAGTCGGCTGATTGAGATTGAGCGTACCCTTGCATGATAGCGCCGCCCGCAGAAGCAACAAGGCTTGCAACACTAAGTGCTACAGCAGCACCCATTACATTCCTTCCTTTCTCATCTCGAATCTGTAAAACGGCATTCCCCATACTCCGTAGGCCACCGCCTCCGGATCAAGATCAAATTTCAGCCACTTGAGCCACCTGATTGCGACCTGGTGGCGCGCGTCGACGTAGTTGACCAGGCGCGGAAAAAGCTCGAGCATCTTCGGGACATACCGCTTGTTCAATTTCAAAAAAGTGTAACCATATCGTTTCACCTGATCGGTTCCGAGCAGCCAGGGCGATCCGATCCCGCTCAAAATATCGATGGGCGTGACACCGAACATGCAGACCGGCTCGTCGTTGACCATCCCCGTCCAGGCCGCTACAGACCGCTCCATCGAATCGCGCAGCGCCTTGTACGGCCCATGCCCTCCGGAAGCCTGCACCTCGTCTCTATCCGCCTCGGCCATGTTATTGGCCAGCCAGAAGAGATGATCCGTATGCGCGGGAACAATTATCCGGGCCATGAAAAACCAAAACCTTTCACGCGGAGCCGCGGAGCCGCAGAGAAAACAATAAGTTAAAAAGAAAACCTATACGTTTGTATAGTGTCTGCTTTGGCATCTTTTTCTCCCTCTCTCCGCGGCTCCGCGGCTCCGCGTCTCCGCGTGACATGCCCTTACCCCGGACTATCCCCGATCGTAACCTCCGGAATAACCCCCAGCACCGTACACGGAAGCGGGTTGTCCTGCTGGATGCACACATCGTCGTCGACCAGGTACTGATTGTCGATCACGACCCGCTCGTCCCCGGTAAAAAGCGGAATCGCCTGCCCCATATACGTCATCGAACTTCTTTCTTTTATTTCCACCAAATCATTAAAATTCGGCCCCACCTTCAAACCCCTGGTGTCAGTCACTCTCACGGCCACGGCCGATATCTTCTTGCGATAATCCTGCACCTGTACGGCCATTCCTTCAGGTTCCATGCACAGGGTTCTCAACTGCGCGACATAGGGAAGCCCCACGGTCACCGTCTGGGCCGCGTACTGAAGCACTATCTGGCCACCGGCCACTGTTTGCTGGGGTTGCACATTCCCGTCTGCCAGGATGGCGACCGTCGCGCCGTTCAAATGATCGAGACCCGTTACCGTCGTCGTCGGTCCGCCGTCGCTTGAGTTGTACTGAAGCCCGCAGTCCACGAACCAGGCTTTTGTTACATCAGCCACGCCGTTTGTGAGAAAATTCCGGCCGTTCATGCGTTCGACATACTGCACCGGCTGTCCGCCGTTTATCCCCGGAATGGTCCTTTGCACTACAAAGTAGACCGAATCCATGTTTATCCCCGGGATTTGTTGCTCTGGGATCGAAGCCACCGACATGAATTGATCGGTCCCTGAGCCGCCCGGCGAATCGTGATGAGCCCACGCGTATACGTCCTGCTCTTTCAAATACGTAAAGGACAAAAGAACTCCGTCGTCTCTTACCACCCACACCTGGTAGAACGGCTGTTCGGCGTAGGCCCATCTCTCCATGTTGTGGCCGAAGAACAGGTGATTGGCGAGAACGCTCATGTCCGTCCCGGTGTAGACGTTCACCCAGAAATTGTATGCGAGGTCCCTGACAATCGACCCCTTGGCCTGCACGTACAGGATGTCGTAATTGATGACGATTGGCGGAAGGTCGGCGCAGCCCACGTAATTCTGCGGAACCACTACCGTATTTGTTGGCGTTACCGCGATCGGTGATGTTATCGCTCCTCCCACGAGAAGCCACGCGCCCCCGGCCGTGAGACACACGAGGTTATTCATCGGAACCAGAAACTTGATGGCGTTTACCTGGTTTGCTGCAATCGTCATGACGATGGCGTCGCTCGCCTGGCTGGGATTGCTCACGTCCATGTTCTTGAAATCGGCCGGCTGCGTCATCCAGATCGTTTGAGGATTCTGGTTCGATCCGGCGAAGACTTTGCGCTGTTGAAAGTAGGTCGCACACGACGGGAAATTTCCCCCGGGAGTGACCGTCGCGGAAAACGTGGCGCCCGATCCCGTGCCCTGGTTGAATACGAGCGTATCCCCATTTGTGTATCCGGAACCTCCCGGAGACTCGTAGCCGCCTCCAAGTCCCGCCGAAAGAGGCGGCCCGTGAATGGCGGTGATGACCCCGTTTGCCACATCGGCGATAAAGGTTGCGCCTGTGCCCCCGCTCTTGGCCGTGATCGTAAGTGGTCCGAAATAATCCTGCCCTCCGGACAGGAGCTTTACACCGAGCACCGTTCCATTCAACAACCCCGTTCCGACGGTGATTATGGCCGATGCGCCGCTTCCCTGATTGGCCGTCTGGATAGTCGGGTTCTGATAGTTCTGGCCCCCGTTTGCAACCGTTACAGCGGTGATCACCCCCGAGACAATCGTCGGAGTGAGCACCGCGCCCGATCCCGTAATGTCTGTCGCAACAACCTCGATCGTGCTGTCATAGCCCGATCCGCCGTTTATGACCGTGATGGAGCTGATCGGCCCTTCGGCAAACGGATTTGTGCCCTGAGGGGGCGCCTGCGTGAAGTCGGGCGCAATTTCCGTGTCAACGAAGCTTGGCCCGTAAGCCGTTCCGATGTAGCCGTACTGAACATTTGCCGGCACAATCGTAAGCTCGTAAGTCGGCTGCGCCTTGTAGATCCGGTAATATTGCGCGGCCGTTAGCGGCGTCCACGTAAGAGAATTGTATGCGCCGGCGGCGGAATTTAACTGCACGCCGTTTTTTGTGACCGGCGCCGAAGCGAACGATTCGTCCGGAGGTGATGCTGAAACCGCCGTCACCACATAGGAATATTGCCATTTCGTATCCGTATATCCGCTCGTTCCTGCCGTGTTGCTGAAACCAAGTCCCGTGGGAGCTGCAACCGTTGGCGCAAAAGAAATGGTGTTGAGCGTCCATACCCAGTGCTGCGTCCTGGTCAAATCCGCCGGCGGATAGCTCGGATGGCAAAGCGTCAGGACATCGTTACTCTGCGTCCATTTGATCGTCTGAACGTCTTGCCCGGCGTAAGGGGTCGTCAAGGTGTACACTCTGGCGATAGTGCCGCCGCCGCCGTATGAAGGGAAAGATGTGGCGTTGATCGGATTGCCGTCCAGATCTGTCAGCTCAAAAATGTTTACGGGAGGATGGCCTGCAACTCTCTGAACATACGAATTAATTACCAGATATTGCCTGCCCGGGGTCGAATCGAGCGGCGTCCCGGTCCCGGCAACAAAGACTTGATCGCCGTTATTGTAGCCGGTAAAAGAATTCTCGCCCGTAATCTGAACATGCAGGGACACGGGATCCGTATTGTTGATAGCATTGATGGGCGCGCTGGGCTCCAGCACATATCCGCCGTTCATAATGACGCGCATGTAATAATGGCCGAATTCGAGGACGTAGGTTTGGACCAGGTTGAACTGAAAAGGAATCAAGTGAACGGGCTGCTGCGAATTGTAGCATCGTCCGACGAACTGAGTTCCCGCCCGGTTGCTCGCTCCGCCATGCACCCAGACAAAGAAATTTCTCAAGAGCTTCGCCGCAATATGGTACTTCGCCAGGTCAACGCGAGCGTAGAGCGAAGGGGCAATCTCCCCGGCGGCAAAACTCGTCTGGATCATGTTTAAAAGAGGGGCCATTAATTAAATCCCGTTAGCGCTTGAGCGGTATGAATATTCTGCTATAGTGATATGAACCTTCACCGAACTTTCACTTTCACCAGGAGCAAAACATGGGGTCGGTAATACTTTTCCTTTTCCTGATCTGGCCTAACGGCAGCGTCACTCCTGCTACTCAGCATCTCAAAAGCATGGACGCCTGCTACACAACCCTCTCGACTATGCAGAGCGCCGATAAGCAATGGCCCAAGGGCCGCATCCCGGAAATAGTCGGTTTCTGCATTGACGACTCTTCAGGCTGTATAGATAAAGACGGCGTTATTTCATGCGGCCGCTAGAGCTCACATCCCGTAAAGAGCAAAAAGTCCGTCGCGCTCGTCGTATCCAATAGGCATGCGTTTCCCGCCGTCAGGCCGCTTGCAACCGTCACATTGATAATCGCGCTGCCTGCGCTTGCCGACCCCAAAGAGATCCCGGTCACCGCCTGCATCGATCCGGCTGATTTCATCACCTGCCATCCACTGCCCCCATAGCTCATGCCGGTCGGAGCAATTCTTGCCGGGACGTTGAACGGAATTACAAAACTTGCCGCGCCCGCGCCCGTCGCCTGGCCGGATGCAAAAATCCCGTAGCTTGCACGAAATCCCGGCAGATACTTCTGACATCGCATCAGTTCTTCGTCCATCTTCATGCGGTCAAAAGGCGTCGGATATATTCCCGGCTCGAATTGAAAACCCGTAACGTCCCATGTGCCGGAGGTCAGGTTTTGCACGAAGAACTCGACGGACACCCCGTTCACCGCGCTCGATGGCAGTGTGAAGCTCGCCGAATACTGGTTGAGCGATGAATTGATCGTAAACTGACCGCTCGAAATCTGTGTCTGGGTTGTATAATTATCGGCTGCGCTCGGGTAATAGGCCGCCCAGTTGAGAGCCGTGATTAAACTCGATTCGGTAAAAAGACTCACAACCACGGTGCTGCCGGCCAGGTCCTCCACATCTTCGGCCGGGATGCGCTGCCCGAAAGTGACCCACTGGTTTCCGGCCGCGCCGGTGAACCTGTAGTAATTTTTCCACGGGAGTGAGCCCGCATATTGCGTGCCCGTTACGCTCGACCCGGAAACATAGGCGTACCACCTGTCCACCGTGTATTGGCTGCCCCCGGTCGTGGCGCTTATGATTTGCGATGCCCCGTTATTTCTCTGATCGATTCTTATTTCGGCATTATGGAATCTGTTTCGATTGGGCAGCATCGCGACTTGCGACCAGTATCCCTGATTCGTCGGGGCCTCGTTGGTTGAACTCTGCAGCGCCACGTAGGCCATGCCGTTATATTCGACGCCCATCCCCTGGGTATACGCCGTGGCAGAACTCCACGCCCCCTGCCAGTTGATTCCGTTAGCGCCCGTTGCGCCCGTTGGCCCTACAAGAGACGTCCCGCTGCCGGGCCACGCCCCCGATGCCTTCGGGCCGTAAATCGACCAGGTGCTCGTATTGATGTACCAATCGCCATTATTGCCTGTTCCCGACGCCGGCGCGCCCGCGCCGCTCCAGATCGTGTTGCCGTTCGTTCCATTGGTCCCATTCGCCCCCGCCGCGCCCGCAGGTCCCTCCGGGCCGACGAAGCTCACCATCCCGGTTGCCGCCGCCTGGAGCTGCTGAACGAGCATCGTAAGATAATCAAGGGCCGCCTCGACCACCTGGGGATAAAATCCCCCCTGGTTGGTTAAACTCGTCCCTTGCGTATAGGGCACAACCCTTTGGATCGTGATGCTCCAGCCCGTTGGCAAAGGATTTCCCGACGCCGGATAGGTGACGGTTCCCCCGGGTCCCGATCCGCCGGCGAACTCGTTGCCGCTTCCGATACCGCTCACGCTGTATTGAGATGTTCCAAGCACCGTCGTCGCGGCCGGGCTCACGTTGTTATTCGTGATCGACACCACGAGCTGCGTAGCGTTCTGCACGATGAAGTTAAAAGGGAAGCTGGTTGTTGCCCCGTTTCCCTGGTAGGTCACATAACTCTGCGTTGTAGTTAGCATGCTTGCTCCGTTCGAGGTCAGAGGTCAGGGGTCAGGGGTTAGAATTACCTCTCACCCCTGACCGCTAACCCCTAACCTCATTCTTCACCTCACCCCTCACCCCTCGCCTCATTCTTTATCACCAAATCCATCCGCCCCAGCCCCCCGAATCCCCCATGTCGTCATCCATCGGATAGGGCAGCTCGCCCACCAATGGATAGAACCCCCGCACCCGGATCCAGTCGGGAGTATGGTCCGGAGACAGTGGCTGCTCGTTTCCATCGACGGCCCTTGCCGTGATTGCCGCCCGCGCGGCTTTCTCATAGAGCGCCTTGTCTAACTGCTTGTCGCCCACAAGAGCGCCCACCAGGTGAGAAGCCAGCATGAAAACATAGGCTTCCGTGAACTCGTCGTCCCAGATGTTGGGGTCATCCACCAGGGCCGTATAGACAATAAGCGCGTATTCAATGTTTGTGAGAATGACCTTGATCTGGTTTCCGGTCGGATCGGCATCGAGGCTGATCTGATAAGGAACGCGATTCTCCAGGCTACCCGAGCCGCCAAAACCGGAAGTGGCCATATTTGCCCCCGGCCAAATCGGCACGTTGTTTGTCCCCTGGCCCGGGCTGTTAAACGGGCGTTTTACCTGCCGGAGCCTCACGCAATTCTGCGGCCACGCATATTCGTACAGCCAGGGCACAATTTGAAGCGGCGTGCTGCCGGCCGGGTTTGCCCCGCTGATCGGCACAAGGGGCAGAGGCACTGTCCCGTTGAGATTTTCCGGCGTTCCCGGAGCTGCGGCAAGGAGCGCCCCCTGAATCACGGTCCTTGCAAACGACCAGGGCGCCAGGCGCAAAAGCGCCCGGCACGCGCCTTCGAAGTGGAGCGTGCAGGCCTGCGCCTCGGGCGTTGACTCGGTAAGGTTTGCCACCAGCGAATACGCCCCGCCCCCAACGCTTGAGCGCGTCCCGATAACCGAAAGAGCCCGGTTGCAGACTTCAACTTGAGTGGGCAATTATTTCCCCCCCTTTTTCCACTTGGCCGCATTGCGTGCGAAGTTGGCGCGCTTCTTCTCAGTTGCCGACGCCTTGCTTCCCGGCTTCAGAACTTCCTTTGCGCGCTCCTGAACCGACTCGCCGTGCTCCTTGGCATCCTTCGTAAACTTGCCCCTGTTCTCGGGCTTGATATGGATGCTCGATTTACTGCTCTTGGAAGATGAAGATGATTTCGATGCCTTACTCATTTTCTTTTGGCTCCTTCTCCGGCTCCTCGGCCACGGCAGCCAGCACGGCGAAGTAGAGTTGCACCGGCTTTAGCCCATACAAATGCGCAAACTCCATGGCGCCCTTGGCGAGCTCGATCCTGTCTCCCATGTCTATGTAGCGTGGCATTCGTTACTCCGCTTTTGTGAAGTCGATATAGTATTCCTGGCCAAGTTCAAACACTTCGGCGGCTGCCAGGTTCGCGCACCCGAGTTCCAGTTTGCCTGAAGGCGAGGCCTCCCAGAACTTCGTATTTTCATGATCTGGATCGGCATTGCCATATACGGGAGACATCACTATCGTGCGAACCTCAATGGGCTCATAGATGGGATAGCCGGTTTTGGGATCTTTACCAGCTACACGCGAGGCGTGTTCTCTGCGGATTGAATCGACCTTGAATTTCGCTCTGACCCTGTTCATTATTTCTCCTCTCCCAGCGGCAACGGGAACGACTCCATGTATTCAACCTTTTCCTTATTGATATGGATCATTCCGCCGCCGACTTTCTCGAAATGCGTCCACACGGAATCCCCTTTCCATGTGCCCTTCACCTTTTTGTAATGGCCGGATTCAAAGGAGATCAGGGTCTCCTGAACCGGAAAATCCGCGCTGTGCTTTGCCATCGGTCTACTCCCTTTTCTATTCACTCTTCACTCTTCACTGCTGATATGGGTGACAGGTGCAAGCACTTTTTCCCTTTTTCTGCCCCTCATAAAGCTTTGAGTGATCCAGGCCACAAGAGCCGCCGAGAATGTGAGGACGATTTCATCCACAAATCCAGTCTTCGACTTCAACGTAGACAGTATCTTCTCATGCAGTGTGCCACAAACCTCTTTGGCTTTTCCGGGCTTCGTCTT
>JBKQTS010000318.1:0-20996 GCA_052143075.1 Syntrophobacteraceae bacterium
ACGCATAAAGCTGAAGCATCTTTATCCGAAATTGTAAATGTTACATGGTACTAGCAGTTTACGATTCGGAAAGGAGGCATTTTTCGTACTGGCAAGGAAATCAAGGGGTTGCGCGGAGGCGTACATGGGTACGCCGCACAAGCAAGCCCAAAGATTGACGCCGCCGGGGGGGAAAAGGACCCTTTCCGGACGGAAACTAGTTATGCTTTGCGATGGGCTGGGAGTCATCGAATCGGTGGGCGAGGGAGTGAAGCAGTTAAGAGTCGGGGATCGGGTTTGTCCACTTTTCTTTCAGAGTTGGATAAATGGAGGAAGGCCGAATAGAAAAAGGCTTTCAATGAGCTTGGGCTGTGAGATGGATGGAACGATGGCCGAGTTCATTGTGTTGCCGAAGGAAGGCGTGGCGATTGTCCCCGAACATTTGGACGACATTGAAGCGTCGTCCCTTCCCACTGCGGCGGTGACCGCGTGGCGAGCATTGGTTACGGAAGGTGGCACCAAGCCTGGTGACAAGGTATTAGTGCTAGGGACAGGCGGCGTTTCGCTCTTTGCTCTTCAGTTCGCAAAGATGTTGGGAGCGTTTGTTATTGTGACTTCGTCGAGTGATGACAAGTTGTCGCGGGTAAGGTCCATGGGCGCCGACGCAACCATCAACTATCGTGCGGTCCCGGAATGGGGCAATCGAGCGCGTGAAATCGCGGGTGGCGATGGTGTTGACCATGTGGTCGAAGTCGGCGGGCACGGTACGCTGCCGCAATCGCTTCGGGCTGTCCGGGCGGGAGGAACGATAAGTCTGATCGGTGTGCTTGCCGGTGGAAATATGGACGTACCCTTGGGACCCATTGTAACCCGACATATTCGAATGCAGGGAATCACTGTCGGCAACGGAGATGATTTTGCCAAAATGAGTTCAGCAATTACCCTGCACATGCTTCGCCCGGCGATTGACCGAGTGTTCGCGTTTGAGGAATTGCTCCTTGCGCTTGAATATCTAAAGAGCGGCAAGCATTTTGGCAAGATCTACATCATGCACTGAATTGTGCCGCATCAGACTGTCACACGCTGTGCGATTTGGAAGACGGCGGTTTCTCTACTTATGAATTAACTACCGCAGGAAGACCTGTCCATGACGTCCGACTCGGGCTGCAGGGCAGCAAGGAGCTTTTAGAAGCGATTTCTCATATCCTTTTGAATCCGACTCAGGTGATCGTCTGTCCGCCATCGATGTAGATCGCCGAACCGGTCATAAATGATGGACAGTTCGCAAGATAGAGCGCCAGAGACTTTAGTTCGCCGACGTCCCCGACCCTGTTTATGGGGATCATGGTTTTTATGAAAAGCTCCCCTTCTTCGGACTCAAGAAAACTCCTGGTCATATCGGTCAGGAAGAAACCGGGACATATCGCGTTTACCTGTATATTGTCAGGTATCAATTCGAGCGCCATTGTGCGGGTCAACTGAAGGACGGCCGCCTTGCTGGCGCAGTAGTCTGTCACGGTGCCGAACGCGATTTTTCCAAGAATGGATGCAATATTGATGATCTTGCCTTTTTTCTGTTCGACCATGATCGGGGCTGCAGCCCTGGAGACCAGGAAAGTGCCGCGGAAATTGGTATTCATAACCTCGCCAAGGTCTTCGTCGGTCATGAGAGTGACCGGTTTCGCAGTGCTGCCGATTCCTGCACAATTGACCAGGATGTCTATTTTACCGAACTCGTCCGAGATTTCCTTGACAACGCTCTCCACGGACTCGGGTTGGCGCACGTCCATCGATCTGGCCATGGCCTTTATACCGAATGTATTTTGGAGTCTTTCCGCCTCCTCCCGGCACCCTTGCAGGTTCCTCGCAACAATGGCGAGATTTGCACCTGCTTCAGCGTACATTTCGGCTATGGCCAGTCCTATCCCTTTATATCCACCGGTAATGAGGGATACTTTGCCCTCCATGGAAAACAACTTTTCAAAACAATCTCTTGCCATCTCCGCTTCCTCCCCTCGACAATTACGTTCCGAGATACGCTCTCACCCTTAAATTAAATGCAAAAAAGACCTGCCTGTGACGAAACGATAAAGGACCTGAACCGCAAACTTTAAACCATATTGTTAAGAAGCCTCCAATCGTCCATCTTGCCAAATGCGTATGGAAGAAAGTCATTCGCAGGAATAGTGGCTATCCGTTCAGAGTTGGCATCTAAATTGACATTGCCATAAAACAAACCGACTGGGTTTATACATTCCAGTTCGTAAAGGAAATCATGATCTGAAGGAAGATATGTAATATTTCCCAGGCCTTGCTCCAGCGAGTTATAATGTGTCTTAAAATGAGCTTTCAACAGAATTGGGTCAAACTCTAAGCCGGAACCGTTACAGGCAGGGAGGAACTTAAAGTAAAACACATCTGAGTCCTTCGGCATTTCGTCTATATTTGCAGGTCCACTCAGATCTCCATGAATAGTTAAGTATTCTTTACCAAATCTCTCCACACGGGCTTCCACACGGTCCCCCTGCCTGACAAGAGAAGGTTTACCGTATTTTTTCGGTTCGCCCATGAGTTCGCGGCCAAATATGATCGCCTGATCGGTGTTCATGACCATGTGGACACAATGTGCACCCGGCAACTCGTTATATCTGCAGGAAATCCATACACCGCAGCCATCAAACGCAGCCACACAGTTACTCCGCGCAGCTAACACGATTTGCACTGTTACTATTGGAGGATCCACTGGCTGTAGAGGGGGAGGCAGCATTGCAGCAATCACTTCGGGTTTAGTTTCATACAAAAATAATAGTGTGTCCACATCGTAAAATTTTGGGTTTGCGTAAATTGACAGGTATTCCTTAATTTCCTGCCCGGTTTTGACATACCTGCTTCTCGCCATTTATACTCTCCTTTCCAGTCAGTGTCATTGCAGAGAACCTCTATTGTACTGAATTGAAAGACGGAATCGTTCTGTTTTCTTGCATTTGCTTTCCTCATTTCTTTTTCCCAGAAAGTTTGGATCAATTTTCCCAATGGCCCTGGGTTTTCGGCTAAACTGGTATTTTCCCCTCCTTGGTGCTGTTACGATTTTGACCTCGTTGTCCGAAGGTAATCGTGAATGACTTCCCCGTAATCCAGGGTGAAATCCGAATTCACATAAACGCCACCCAAAACCTCCCGAATGGGGATCCTATGAAAAGGATCTGCAGGTGAAACACCGAATTCCAACGTTGCTTTACCTTTATATACATTGCGGAACTTCATGTTTTGCAGTGTTGTGGAATTGAGCTGATGAACTTCGGGTAATGCCCCCTTTTTTACGGAAGGAATTAATTTGGCGCTGATAATCACAGGGCTGCCGGCAGCATCTTCAGGCGTTCCATACTCCTCCAACTGCATAGCGCCCCTAATAAACGAAATCCCGCCACGCTCTCCGTTGCCTGTCATTACTCCATCCTTATCTTTCAGCTCGACTCGGCCATACTTCTTCGGGAATCCCCAAATCTCCCGGCCGGCGCAGAGGGCGATATCATTGTCCAAAATCAGATAGATGCAGAAGTTGCCTTCTTTCCCATCGAATGTCACCGGGGCCGCCGCAAGTAACTCGTGGTAACTGCCAAAGCCGCTTACGAAAAAACGGCTAAATGTTATAGACATAATGTCCTCATCGTTGGGAACAAGGGGCTCAGGGACCAGTTCTTTCAGAACATTGGAAGTTGTTTTGAACAGGATAGTCATTGATCTGTTATCACGGAATTCAAATGGCGGAGTCCCATACAAGGAACACCATTCAGGAGTACTATAGGCAGGCTTATCGATGAACATCTTATTGTCTGTCATTGTATTTTTCTCCTTTTAATACCGGCTAAATACGATTTGTGAGACATTATTGTGAACAAAGTATCATTGCAAATGATATATGAGTATTAAACCATATTAATAATTAGTCTCCAATCGTCTATCTTACCGAATGCACATGGAAGAAAGTCATTCGCAGGGATAGTGGCTATCCGTTCAGAGTTGGCAGCTTAAAATGAGCTTTCAACAGAATTGGGTCAAACTCTAAGCCGTAACCGTTACAGGCAGGGAGGAACTTAAAGTAAAAAGGTTAAACAGATTTGGCCACACACCTTCACACCGCCGTCATTCCACCGTCAACCATGTAAAAGGAGCCACTGCAGTATCTGCTGTCGTCACTGGCCAGAAACAACATGAGCCTTGAGACGTCTTCCGTGGTCGCATACCGTTTCATGGGGATTTTGGACGCAATATCGTCATGGACTCCTTGCCGGTCGAGTTGAGTTCCACTAAGGGCGAGAGAGAACGGAACGTAACCTTCTTCGACAGAACGCATCAATTGGCTTTCAACACATCCAGGATTGATGCAATTCACGCGTATGTTGCAAGCCCCGTACTCGACGGCAGCCGTCCGCGCCAACCCTATGAGGGCGTGTTTGCTCGTTACATAGGCACACATGGCAGGCGATCCTTTAAGGCCTGCAATAGAGGAAGTTAGAATACAACTTCCGCCTCCTCGCTCTATCATCGCCGGAATCACGTACTTCAACCCAAGGAATACTCCTATTATGTTTACATCGATCACCTTTTGAAAGACGTCTACAGGGTATTCGTGGATGGTCGATACGACCCCATCGATGCCGGCATTGCCAAGGAAGACATCAATCCCACCGTATCGATCGACGGCTGTTTGTACGTAGGCCTGCACTTGATCGGGCTTGGTAACGTCCGCCACACAACAGCTCGCCGCGCTGCTTCCGATCTCTTTGATCACCTTTTGGCACGCCTCTTCGTTGATGTCTACGAGCAAGACGGTTGCACCCTCCTTGACAAAAAGCTTTGCCGTCTCGGCGCCGATATCTCCGCCACCACCCGTGATCACTGCTATTTTCCCTGCGAGTCTTGCCATACAGCCCTCCCGTTCATTTGGCTAAAGGTCATCAAGAATTTTGCCGGTTCGGGCCTTTTCGATGGTTTCATCAAGACCGTGTCCCAGATCGACGCCCAACTCTTTGACTCTCTTCTTGGCCCAAAGACCAACGTTACGTTCATCCTTGTAAAAGGAGTCATCCGGGCGCTTTCGGGTATCGAATTCAGCCAGGCGCTGTGATTCTGTTTTAAGGACCACCACACGGGATATTACCCGAACGAGACGATTCCCGCCGCAGCGGCCGCACAACACCTTTTCTTCCTCTTTCGGTTTGAGGATTAGAACAGGGGTAATTTCTCCACATGACTCACACTGGTATTCATAGATAGGCATAGTATTTTCTTTCTTTACTTTTTTTCTCTTGTCTCATTTATTTTTGCGGTCAGTCTGGGGAGGAAGTCCAGAATATCGGCCACCACTGCTACATCGGCGATCTGAAAAAAGGGTGCTTGCGGATTTTTATTTATAGCGACAATAAAGGGATTTCCCTTTATCCCAGCAATATGCTGAAAGGAACCGCTTATGCCTAAGGCCATATAGACCTTGGGTTTAACAGTCTTGCCGGAGTTTCCCACTTGCCTTTCCCGAGGAAGCCATTTCGCATCGACAATCGGTCTGGAACAGGACACGTCCCCCCCGACGGCTCTGGCAAGATCGAATATTATCTCGAGGTTTTCCTGATCCTGTATCCCTCGGCCTACGGAAACCAGTACCTCCGATTGTGTAATATCGACTTCCCCTGCTTCCGACTTGATAATCTCCAGGAAACGGCGTCTTGTTTCGGGTATCCAGTCTTTGAAAGTTTCCTCCGTTTTATCGATGACCAAGCCGTTTACTCCCTGCCCCTCTTCTTTCTTAAAAATTCCAGGACGCACGTTAATGACGGCCCCATTAGACAAGTCACAATCCACATGCGTGCTTACCGATCCGTTGTATTCCTGCCGCACGGCTCTGATCCGGTCATCTTTGGCAGCTTCAAAATCAACTACATCGGAAAGGTAGGCCGTCTCGAGCAGGATCGAAAGTCCGGGGGAAAGATCCATGCCGAAATGTTCATGAGGAATAAGAACAATCGCTCCTTTCGGGAGGATACGGACAAGCACACGTCTAATCACCTCCGCATCAGGATGGGTAAGTTTTTCGTGCTCGATTTTCCAGACCTCCCGATAATATTGGGCAGCTTGCCGGCAGGCGGCAGCGAGATCGTCGCCGAACCCAAATGCAATGGCCGTGACGGGGATGTCGGGATCGATCCTGGAAGCTGCTGAAATCATCTCCAGGGCCGAATCATCGATTGTCCCATCGTGGTGAGTCAAATAAACATAAATCGGCCGGGACATCATCTAATCCCTCCTTTTGATTTCAGAAGGCCGATCAGTCTTTCAATGATTTCCTCAGCGGTCCCTCTAAGGATCTCAGCCCCTTCACCCATGACAGGAAGAAAATAGTCCTGCCGCTTTACCCTCGCTCTTGATGCGCCAGCGGTGTCCGCTGTAAGGCCCAGGTTGGATGCCTTGTGAATCGGGATATCCAAGCTGGACGCTTTCAGAATGCCACGTATCGGGACATATCGCGGCTCATTAATGCCGGTCTGGATTGAAAGCACGCCGGGCAGATCCATTTCGTAGACCTCCTGGTTACCCCCGGCAACTTCGCGGTGGATCCTGATTTTTTGCTCATCTAACACCTCAAGGTGACTCACTATGGAAGCGAAAGGCCAATCGAGCATAGCAGCCAGCATACCCCCGACCTGCGCCGACCCGGCGTCCGCCTGGACACCGGTGAAAACGAGATCGTATCGGCCTTTTTCGATCTCCGCCTTTAATATACGGGCCAGCCCCTCACCGTCGGCCCCCTCAAAAAGCTTGTCCCAGACGTGAATGGCCCTATCCGCACCCATGGCCAATTCCCTCCTCAGCACTTCATCCCCTTCTTCATTGTCGACGGTTACGACAGTAACGCTCCCCCCCGTGCGATCCCGAATGCGGATTGCCTCCTCCACGGCATAATTGTCCCATTCGTTGACCGAGTAAACGAGGTTGTCCCGTTCGATATCGGTACCGTCAGCGTCCAATCGGATCTCGTTTTCAGCAGGGTCTGGAACTCTTTTTACACAAACCAGGATATCCACAGTTTCCTCCAGCGTTTCTATTCTCGACATACCAGGTGATCATTGATCAGTTCGACTAGATCGATAACCTCCATTTCTCCTTCCAGTCCGCTGGTCTTGATCCCGTCTTCAATTTGGACAAGACAAAAGGGACAGGCCGTTACAATGGCATTGGCCCCGGCCTGCCTGGCCATATCGACCCTGACCTGTCCCATCCTCTTTTCTTCAGTTGGCTCGTAGAACATGGCCAATCCTCCGCCACCACAACAAAACGATCGGTCCCGGCAGCGGGCCATCTCCACCCTTTTCAGCCCCGGGATGGCGTCGATAACAGTTCTTGGCGCCTCGTAGATTCCATTATGTCGGCCGAGATAGCAGGAATCGTGGTAGGTGTAGATATTGCCGGAATTTTCCACATTCTTTAATTGAATATCCCCCGACTTAATCTTTCTCTCCATAAGCTGGGAAATATGTTCAACAGGCGGAATACCTTGGTAATCATGTCTCAGGGCATTGAAGGCATGGGGATCGGAAGTAACGATGTTTCTGACTCCTGTGTTAAGGATCGCCTTGGTATTTTTCCCCTTTAGTGCAAGAAAAAGCATTTCCTCACCAAATCTTTTCACTTCGTGGCCACTGTCCCTCTCATCGGCGCCAAGAATTCCAAAGTCCATCTTAGTCGCATCGAGAACGCGGGCCGACGATCTCGCGATCTTCTGCGCCCGGTCGTCAAAACAAGTTATACTGTCCACGAAATAGAGGGTTTTACCGTTTTCCCCCTGCCCGAGGACCTTTACAGGCAGCCCTTGAATCCAGTCAGCCCTTTTCGTCTCTAATTTTCCATATGGGTTTCCTCTTTTTTCGATAGATTTGAGCGGCTTTTGCAGGGATTGAGGAACCAGCCCGTCGTCTATCAACCCTCTTCTCAAATCCACTATCTTATCGACATATTCGATCATAAGCGGACATTCGTTCTCACAGGCGCCGCAAGTCGTGCAGGACCAGATCTCGTCCTCTTCCAGCACCTGGCCGACCAGTGGCGTTTTCTCTTTCGCAGTCCTGCCGAACAGGGGGTATCTTTTGAAGGCATGGTCGCGACACTTGAGCGACAGAAATCTGGGGGACAGAGGACGGCCTACCGAATTTGCCGGACACTGATCGGAACACCTTCCGCAGTCGGCGCAGGAATAAAAATCGAGAATATGCTTCCAGGTCAGGTCTTCTAAATTTTTTGTCCCCACGCTTTGGAGGTCTACTATCTTCGATTCATCGAGGTCCCATTTGACTGGTTTTACGGTGCCCTTATCCAGTTTCATCAGGAAAACATTGGGCAGAGAGGTAACCACGTGAAAATGCTTTCCTAAGGGTAGAAAACAAAGAAAGAGGAAAAAAATGAGATCATGTAAGAAATATGCGTTCAGGTGAATACTCTGTAGCGATGAGAGAGGCATCGGGTTAAACACCCGTGTTGCCAGCCAGGTCCCTGTGGCGGGAATGAGCAGACCAGTCTGAAATCCTTTTTGGAAGTTGGCCGAGAACTGACTGGCCTCAAAGGTCATGTCACATAGCATCAATCCTGAAATGAGCGTAAGTACGGTCAATGCCTCAGCGGTGTGCGCCTTTCCGTATTTAGCCGGCACCGCGTAACGCTTCGGCCGGAAAAGCCCTCTTCGAACCATGGCGGCTAGGCAAACCACCAGAACTGCAGTGGCCGACACCTCCTTGAGACAGGTGTAGAACCTGCCTCCGGACCCAGGCAGAGTGAATCCATCGACTATGCCGGACAGAATTAGAGTAACGGACCGTAAAGACAGAATCATGAAGCCGGCGAAGATGATGATATGAAGGATACCGGCAAGTCGATACCTGGGTTGACGATACTGAAGGATGCCGTACTTGAGAAGCCTGACAAGTCTCTCCGGGATTCGATCCAAACGAGGATCGGCGCCTGCTTTGAGTAAAGGCGTCAAACGCCTCGCTACGAAGTAGGTGAACAGTGACAAGCCGATTACCAGGATCGATATCGACCATCCCACGCCTGAAATACCCAGGATGGTTGCTTCCGCCGGAGAGATCAAAGCTGTTTGCATAGCGTAAACGCCTTTGACGGCAATTCTTGTGCCGGCATCTTTCGCAGATTGCTATGTTCAGGAATCCATTTCCAGACCATTTGCCCCGGGCCGAATCCAACCAACTGGTCTGGATTGTCTGGCTACAAGACCTTCCTGTTTGAATTTTGGATATCCCAGTGCTAAAACCGCCTGTATCCGCCACGGCTCCTCGAGGCCAAGCTGTTGCTTGATCTCGGCGACCAGTTCGGCGCACGACCCGAAACCGGTCCAGCAAGCTCCAAGTCCCAGCGCTTTAGCTGCAAGGTTCATGTTCTGTCCACAGATTCCGGCATGAAGCTGGGGGGTCTGGAGTCGATCGTTGCAGGCCAGGAAAATCACCGCAGGCGCCCCCAAAAAGATCGGCAGCTCTTTATTGAGCAAGGCGGCCATTCCGCCCTGGATCCGCGGGTCGAATACGCCCATCGGGGTGGGTTGACCAAGTGAAGCCACCAGGGACATAACCATGGTATCGTTATGGTACATGGTGTTCATCACGTTCAGCAGACCGTATACGCCTTCTTCCATCTTGCTGATGAAATCCCTGTCAGTCACCACGACAAATTTCCAAGGCTGGTGGTTGCCTGCGCTCGGGGCGAAGCGGCCGGCCTCCAGAACCCGTCGAATGAGCGGTTCGGGTACTGGGTCAGGTTTGAAATTACGAACGCTTCTGCGTTCCAGAATGTTTTTTTCCACTTCAGTCCACTCCGTGGATTTTCCTTCTGCGTTAAGAGGTGGAAGAGGCATTTTGACCTCCGGAAATCCCACATCAAAGAAGGCGCCCTCGTCGACGTGATACGATTCCACAACGGATATAGCGGCCGCCGGGCAAGCCACCATGCAGTTGAAGCAGGAAAAGCATGAATTTCCCTCTCTCATCCTGGGCACTTTGTTTTCGTCCATTTCCCAGCACTTGAAAGGACAGTTCGATAGACATAGCCCGCAAGACGTGCACGTCTCAGGGTCGGCTTTCATAAGACCTGCATGCACCCCAGTCGGACGCAGAATGGGTTTGAACTCTTCAAAGGTCGGACCGGTCGCTTCGCCATTTGGATCCATTGCTAACGGGGCAGTGCCCAGCTTGACATCCAGGATCAGCCGGCCTTTTCCCAGCTTTTCCGCGCCATCAAGGGACAAAGTCTCGTTGGTGCCGTCTTCGATCATGGCTGCCCGGGCATCCCGGAAGAGCTTTTCGATGTGATATTCCTTCGACAGTCCGTAGCCGCCAAAAATCTGAATTCCTTCGCTGGCCGCTCTGAAGGCCGTCTCGGTGGAAAGGACCTTGGAAGCCATGGCATAATGGACAGCCATGGGCTCTCCTTTCAAAAAGAGATCGGTGTTATAGATGGCAACGCGGCGGGCGAGAGACCGCGCCGCTTCTATAGATACGAACATGTCAAAGAGTTTGAGTCTGATATTTTGATGTTCATAGATAACCTTACCACCCTGCACCCTCGACTTGGCGTAGGCCAGGGATTCCTCGAGGGCGGCCTGGGCCAGGCCTACAAAGCACAAGCCCATCCAACCGTTGGCAATACCCAACTGCATATTTGAAAACATTTTGAAGGTAGCCGGATCGGCAGCGACCATGTATTTTTTGGGGATTCTGACATTATCGAAAAAAATCTCCCCCTGGTTTAACGCCCTTTGACCGAGCTTATTTAAGGGTTTTCCACGGGAAATGCCGGGCAGGTTAAGAGGCAGGACTGCGATTCCTCCGCCCTCGTTGCCGCGGGAGGGGTCCAAACTAAGCCAGAGAGCCGCATAGGTGGCCATGGTCCCATTGCTTACCCAAGACGACTTCTGGCCGTTGATCACATAGTCGTCACCATCTGGAACGGCACGAACCTCGTTGGCCATGCTTGGAACGGCAGCGTATTCTCCGTCAAAACGCAATGAATCCGAACCATGATTTGGTTCCGTGATGGCCCAACACCCGGTCATCGTCCCTTTATCTTCCATAAATTGTCGAGCCAGGTCCTGCATTTCCGGGTCCGGAGACATGGTGGCCCAAAAATATGGAGTGGTGCAGCATCCAAAACTGACAGCAAGGTCAGTTGCCCCCCAACCCATTACTTCCGTGACCAGAGCAAAGCTCAGGGGATCGACCTCCATTCCCCCTAACGCTTTGGGAAATAACAGCCCGTGGTAGCCGATCTCATAGGCCTGGCGTAGGAAATCCCACAAGACGGAACCCTCAGCGATCACATCGGCCGGGTCGGCCAGCTTATCCAGCTCTATAGCCGCAGGGCGCATGACCTTCTGAGCGAATTCTTTGCTGGATTTCCATAGAGCAACATGTTGTTTGTTTAAATCAATGTTTAGATCTCGTAATCCCATAGCCAGCCTCCTTCTTGATTTTAAATTTCCTGCCTCTCGGGGCCGATGCCGTTAACCTCATCTTTTCATCAAAATAGTTACAGCCAGGGCAGCCTCGGAACCGCCCACGCTCCCGCCGGCATTCTGGGCAAGAGCCGCCTTCGCGCCAACCACCTGCCGTTTTCCGACTCGCCCGCCGCCGGCCAGCTGCCGATAAAGCTCTACTATCTGGCGCACTCCCGTTGCTCCGATCGGATGCCCCTGGCACTCCAAACCACCTGAGACATTGATCGGAAGTTTTCCACCTAAAGTACTGTGGCCGGCTTCGGCGAATAGCCCGCCTTCACCCAGCGCGCAGAAACCCAATTCTTCAGCTGCGTATAATTCTCCGATAGCAGTGGCATCGTGGACTTCGGCGACATCGATCTCTTCCGGACCGATGCCGGCCTGTTCGTAAGCCTTTTTAGCTAACCAGGCCAAGGTGCTCTCTTCGGCTTCTTTGGATGGGTCCTCTCCACTGCCCAATTTGCAGGCCGCTAACTCTACAGCATGGCCAGCACCGATCTTTCGAGCAAACTCTTCGGAACAGATGACCGCAGCTGCGGCGCCATCGCCGAGAGGCGAGCACATGGGCCTTGTCAGGGGCCAGGCCACTTCCGGGGCCTGGAGCACTTCCTCAACCGTGTAGAGGTCCTGATATTGAGCCAAAGGATTTAAAGAGGAATGATAATGGTTCTTAGAAGCTATCACGGCCAACTGCCGCTGCGTGGAGCCATATTTCTTCATATGACTTCTGGCCATCAAGGCATAAACATCCATGAAGATTGTGCGCTGCCCTGATTTTTGTTTGCCGCTCTCACCGCGAGCCTCCTGATCTTTCTTGATTTTTGCCTCCTGCTCGGCGAAAAGTCTCATAAGCTCGGGCAGAATCTCCACGTCCAGGCAACCGACAAAAGCCGGCAGAACCTTACCTCGATCTTCGAAGTACAATTTTTCCATGCCAAGAGCCAAGGCAACTTCCATCTCACCGAGAGCCACCATTGCCCTGGCGCCGTGAACCGCAGTGGCAGATGAGGCACAGGCATTCTCGACATTGATCACCGGGATGCGGCCAATGCCCATGGCCCTCATGACCACTTGTCCGCGAATGGATTCCTGTCCGGTCAAAACGCCTTGAGAGGCGTTGCCGACCCAAACCCCTTCTATATGTTCCTTAGTTATACCGGCGTCTTCCATGGCCTCCGTAACCGCCTCGGCCACCAGGGACTTCAAATTGCGATCCATGTGGCGGCCAAATTTTGTTATGCCGCCGCCGATTATGCAGACTTTGCGCATGGGATCTTTCTCCTCTCCACCCAATTAACGGAAATCCGTGAAGCAGTAGACATTTTCGGACTCGGGGCTGAACAGTTCCCTCAGCAGACGGTCCAGGTTTTTCTCCGAAGCTGTCTTCGGAATTTCCTGCAACATCTGAATGAAGGTCGGCACGCTATTGCGATCCAACGAGGTCATGCAGAGCTCGAAGATACTTTTGATATCCACACTTTGCCCTGCCACGGGTACTACGGCTGCCACCAAATCGCTTTCACCGGGCGCGCCGGAAGCAGCCGAAACCCCGAAAACGCAGATATCCGACACCTGAGGATGCTGTGCGATCACGCCTTCTATATATTCGGGCATAATAAATTCACCCTGGCGTCTCAGGCCGCCGCCTTTGCGGAAGTCAAAATAAAGCCACCCATCTTTATCCTTGTGGACCATGTCACCCGTGCGAAGCCATCCTCCGCGGGTCTTGGCCACGGAGACGTCCCTTTTGCCGTGGTATTCCACCTCCGTTTCCCCGGTTATCAAACGGCCGATGAGTTCACCGATCTCTCCAGGCTCGCACTCCGTGTCATCTTCGCGAACCACTTTCATTTCCATAATTCCTTCCAGGGGTTTGCCGAACGAACCGATAGGGCCGACCCCGGGCGGTTTGTGGGCAAAACCGCCTTCAACTGCCCCGTACCATTCGTGTATCTTTACGTTGAAGCGTTTTTCAAAGGCTTCCCAGATGCCTCTCGGCGTGCCTGCGCTGAGAACGACCCTGACCGGATTGTCACCGTCATCGGGCCGGACCGGTTCAGAGAAAATCCCCATCATCATTCCCCCCAGCAGGGAAAAAGTCGTGCAGCCATAGCTACGGCAAAGGTCCCAGATGCGGCTTTTGGTGAACTTGCGGGAGATCACCGCCGGAATGGAGCGGTAAAGAGCTGGATTTAGAGTGACGGTTTGAGCGTTGCCATGAGTCAATGACAGTCCCGTGTAGAGCTTATCATCCGGTGTGTAATGCCAGACCAGGTCAGCCAGCAGGATATAGCCCTGTGTTCGATCTGCCCGTATTCGAACCCCCTTGGGGTTCCCCGTTGTACCGGAGGTGTAAATGATCTGGCAATAGTCCTTCGGCGTATGGAAGCTGGGGTCGAACGTCTTCGATTCCGAGTCTTCCAGCACTTCTTTGAGGTCCGGATATCCGGGCAACTCTGAGACGCCGAACTCCGGATTGTACATACACCCGATGGTCTTTACATCAGATTGCCCGGAAAGAGCTTCGTCCATGGATTCCAAAAATTCAGCCGAAAAAATTACCCCTTTACTTCCCGAGTCCTGGATCTGATACCTCAGTTTCTCCCCTTTTGACCGTGGATCGATGGGTACCAGAACAGCCCCCAGTGCAGAAGCGGCATACATGGACAAAACCACTTCCGGATGATTGCGCATCACGATGGAAAAAGTGTCTCCACGTCCAAACCCTATTCTCTCCATGGCTCTGGCCAATCGGTTGCCCTTTAGGACAAGATCGGAATAGGTGAGTACCTCGTCCGGGCAAGGGCGATTCTCAAAGGTCAGGACAGGAAAGTCAGGGAAATCTTCAGCCTTGGCTGTCATGTCGAAAGCCAAGACCCCCGGAACTTTACTTTCGGCCATTTTCCCTCCTAAATTCTTGGGCGCTTGGTTAAGTGATCGGAACTGTTACTTATCTTCAAACAAAAGCAAGAAGGCCGTTTCTATGAACAAAAAGTCTTCGCAGTTTCATTTTTCCCATGCTTGACACAATGAACGATGGACAGAAGTAGCTTGGAATGAGCGCGATGGAATTGACGATTATCCCATACGGCGTGTTGAAATAATCGTCAATGTTTAAAAGTGTTTCATCAATAATACCATTTTATTTTGAAACATTTCACGTTTCAATCCGCAGAAATCAGGCAGAATTTGTGTCGAAACATTGGTTTCAGTCTCGGTCAGGTGCCCCGGGCGCCTTGTAAATGGCCCCAGTCTTCCGCAGGGCTTCTTTGCTCCATTCTCCACCCACCTGGTCGACCAGCCACTCGATAAACAACCACAGATCCAGGTCGATCTGCGTGGGGTCCACCGGAGAATCGGAGTTTTTTCTCACGTTGATTCCTATCCCTTGAAGGCCCCGGCTGTTGTCCTTGACCGGTGAGACTGAATAGGCCAAGCCTGAAGGGCCGCGGAATAAGAGTTGTCCGGCCCGCACATCCATTTCTTTACGAATGAAAACCTCGAACTCAGGGTAAAAACCGGGGGACTGCTCCAACAGCACAAGCTCCTCGAACTTTCCTGCAGCTTCAGCCTCTTCCAAACTGATCAGTTCGATATCCATCAGTTGCTCCTTTGTCCTGTTCGTGCGCATAATTTCAGGATCTCCTCGGCGATCTCCTCAGGGGCGTCTTCCTGGATGAAATGGGAGCCGTCATGGATCATCCTGGGGGCTGAACAATCAGGGATCAGTTTCTGAAATCGGTGGGCGTTGGAGGGCGGAAACACGATATCCTTTTCACCCCACAGAAGCGAGCAGGGCAATGTCAACCGGCTCAACCCCTTTTCCATTTGCCGCATCCTTTCCCAGTTCAAGTCCCCTTCTCTCCTCGGAATATTGCGAGGAAAGGCCAGCATGGCGATGCGGCTCTCCAGAGAAGGAAAGGGAAGTCGATAGCCCTCCAGGACCGGTCCTCCCTTCAGCCTGTGTCGACTCCTGAAGGTGGCAAGGTAGAGGCCCCGCTCCACCAGGACGTTTTGCCGCAGGAAAAAGTTGGCGCCGGCGAATGGAGCATGAAGCATGCGCCACGGCGCGACCGCATCGTGAAAGTCCGAGGGATCGGGCCATGCCCAGGTATTCATGATGAGTATGCCTGCCACGTTCCCCGGATGAGCCTGAGCATATCCAAGTCCTATGGGCCCACCCCAATCCTGGACCACCAGGATGATGTTTCTGATACCGAGTCGCTCTATGAACTCCGTGATGACCCGCGTGTGGTTTTCGAGCGTGTAGAACCTTTCGTCTGCCGGTTTGTCCGAGAGGCCCATCCCCAAATAGTCCGGGGCCACAGCCCGACAGGATCGAATGAGAGGAATGACCTCCCTGTAAAGAAAAGACCAGGTGGGATTTCCATGAAGGAGGACCACCGTCGGCGCGCCTGATCTTTCGCCTTCATCCAGGTAGTGCATCCTATAGCCCTGTAGGTCCATCCAGCGGCTCTCAAAGGGATAGATTTCCCTTACTGCATTGGGTATTTGAATCTCCTGCTTATCTACCTTCATATCGATGCCACAATCCTTTCCACGACTACTGCGTATTAGTCGATCAGCACCCTCGCATCCAAAGCCAAAGCCCCCTTCCCGCCATCGTCCAGGCTCACCGGGTTCAAATCCATCTCGCGGATTTGGGGGAAGCAGTCAATGAGCAGGGAAACTTGAACAAGAATGCGGGCCGCCGCCTGGATGTCCGCCTCTCCCATACCTCGGAAGCTCCCGAGTATACGTTTTCCGGAAATCTCTCCGAGCATCTCCAGGGCCGTATCGGTATCGACGGGAGCAAGACGAATACTCACATCTTTCATCACCTCGACCATGATCCCTCCCAGGCCGGTGAGCACAACCGGCCCGAAGGAAGGGTCTCTTTTTCCCCCAATCACAAGTTCCCGTGAGGACGGGGCCATCTTTTGCGCTACGATGCCCAAAACGTCATCGGAGATTTTCTGCAACCGGTGCCATTCACCCCGAAGCGATTCGGCGTCAGGAACATTCAGCGAGATTGCGCCCCTGTCGCTTTTGTGCAGAAGCGCAGGAGAAAAGGCTTTTAGCGCTAACGGGAACCCCAGTTCATCAGATGCCTCAATGAGTTCGTCAAGACTTTTTGCCATGCGCCACGGCACGACCGGTATGCCCGTCAGATCCATCAAACCAAGGGCTTCATGAAGGAGCGGCTGTCGATTTTGACTCCCCATATGGCCGAACCACTGGTCGATTATTTTAACGGGTATATCGAATGGTGCGGCAGTCACTTCGGATTCGGACCTTAAACGGTGTGCTGCTGCGGTTTTGCCCCATTTAAAATTGACCGAGAGGGCCTGCACGGCTTCCACGGAGTCCAGAAAAATGGGACAACCCAGGTTTTCAAGGCTCACCCGCTCCTCAAAAGGGACGTCCACCACCGTCGCAATGGGCTTTCCTGAGTCCTTGGAAAGTGTGAACAACCTTTCCACCAGTCTCCGTGAGGCCTCCCGTTCAAAAGCCATGTTGGACACATGGATGAATACAATGCCGTCGATATCAATCTGAGAAAGAATTTTTTTAATTATCCTGACCCAGGAGCCAAATGTGAAAATATCCCCAAGATCCAGTGGATTTCCCAACCGGATAACGCGGGCATGACTTCGGCTTTGAGCTTCATCGAGAACGTCCCTGTCCAAAGGGGGCAAATGGAAGCCGCTGACGGCGCAAGTGTCTGCGGCTATAACAGCGTGTCCGCCGGACCGTGACAAGACGGCGAGATGTTTGCCTTTAAGCGGTGGCAGGCTCAAACCCTTCGCCGTGTTTATCGCTTCGGTGACAGAATGGACCCTCAGGATGCCGGTCTCACGGCACACGGAATCGACTATTTGGTCGTCTGCAGCCAGAGCAGCCGTGTGAGATTGAGCAATAGCCGAACTCACAGCGCTTGTGTTCGACTTGTGCAGGATGATAGGTTTCATACATCTTCTCGCCAGGTCGGCAAAAGAACGGGCTCTTTTAAAATCTTCAAGATAGAAATATATGATCTCGGTTTCCGGATCGTCTATGAGGTAGGCGAGATAATCCGCCTCGCAGGTATCCAGCTTGTTGCCCATGCTCACGACCTTGCTTATGCCAACCCCGGAGGTGGATAATTTTTCGGCAAGGCCAATCCCAACTCCGCCGCTTTGAGCAAATACAGCTGTTTTGCCCCTTCTAAACGGGTTCGCGAAGGTAGTGAACTGAGTGTAAAGGCAGTTCGCAGTATTTATAATGCCCACGCAGTTTGGGCCGACAATGCGGATGTCACACCTTTTGCTTGTTTTCAATATTTCCTGTTCGAGCATTTCTCCTTCTGTACCGAGCTCTCTAAAGCCTGCGGTGCTGATAACGGCCCAGCGTGTCCCTTTCACGCAACACTGAGCGAGCGTATCGCGGACAAAACGCGCAGGCGTGAGAATAACGGCTAATTCGGCATCTCCAGGCAATTCGGAGATGGATCGATAGATCGGAATTCCAAAAACTTCTCCACCTCGATGACCAACCGCGTAGATTTTGCCCGTGTATCCGAGGTTAACTAGATTCGAGATAACATTCTTGGCGAGGTTGTCTACGGACTCGGAAACTCCAGCCACCACGACAGATTCGGCATTGAATAGACCATCCACGATTCTTCTCCTTTAACGTCCCGAGAAAAAGACAAAAACCTTTGGCGGTTATTCATGTCCTCATATGAGCCTCTTCCCAATTTGTCTGGTTTGAGGTCTTCGTCTTTCAAATGAAAGGCTTTGAAATTTCAGTCATAAGTCTGATTGTTTTAATACACTAATCTTTAAGGTTTTGAGGGCATGCGTTAAATAAGCTCCTGTCGGCGATTTCTCTCAAAACACCTCTCCAGCTCTTTTGCTTTGACTTGCAACGCATTTTATGCCTTCTTATTCCGCACTGAAGTGGCTGTCAACTTTTTAAGACGTTTCAGCAAAAGCTCTGTTTTACTGAAACACCAGATTGGTGAGATCGCGGAGGTACTTGCAGATGGAGAAGAAAAATATGAAAAAAGCGCAACAGGCTCTGTCGGCACTCCTGGCTGTTTTCCCGACCACTGAGAACTTGGCCCTGTTCTCTGGAAACACGGCCAATAAGAATATAATGGAGTCATTTTTGGCTTTTGCGCTCAGACACGGTCTTATCAAAAAAAATGAAGTGAAAAGCCTGCACGACCTTATCCGGCAGCATTCCCGACCGTATCAGGACCTGATACCACCCAATCTTAGTTTTGAAGAATTGCTCGAAAAGAAACAAGAAGTCCTCAAGATGAAATTATCAGGACGAGCTCTAACGGACCGGATCAATTCGCTGCTCGACGAACACCGGATCGAATTGCCCAAGGTCAGCAACTCCATGCTGACCAGACTAAAAAGAGAACCGGCCAACACGATTTATAAGCAGCACGTGCTGAGAAGCCTGTCCTTCTGGCTGGGGTATGAGCGAGGGCAACTGGGCCCTCAATGGAACTTTGAAGCCCTGGTCAAACTATGCAGGGGCAGTAGACCAATGAAACAGTATAAGGAAGGGGCCCGCATCGGGTTTGCTCTTTGCAGCCGGGGAGATGTTGTCGATCATGACATTGTCGATTGGCTCAAAACGGCCGTGAAAAATTATATCGAACAATCGGCGCTCCACTTTCTTTACGGCCGGTGGGGTAAAGTCCGCTCACATGATATGACCACTTTGCATGTGGATTTCCCCAAGGAAGACGAATCAGATGACCCGGTATTTTATCATGAGTGTCTCAGGAGCGCCATCTCCCTGGCCCATCATATAGCAATTCGCTGGGCCTTATCAAAGCATAATACCAAGAACCGTTTTTTGTCCATCGGGATCGTCGCGGGGGATTTTGGCGACTTGGTTAATTATTTGCTTCCGGTTTTAAACGCTAAACTACCCGGCGATCCGGTTATCCGGGTAACCGACTATGTCCGCCAATGCCTGCTGATCAACGATATTCGGGTCATATTATGCGGACGCCCCTCCGAAACCACCCTCTTTAACGGCGAACCCCTGACCCTTTGGTGGGTAATGGCCCTTTGGAGTACTCTCTATTTCGATTTTGTCCCTGATTTGCTCGAGGACCCTATTCTCAAAAACGATCCTGCTTCTGTGGAAACCTTGACTCAGGTGCTCTGGCCGGCGTTGGACAATCGCCCCAGGTCTGTCGGAATGAAAGAACTGAATGCAGTCACGATTTTCCTCAAATTTCCTCTTAACTCACTTTTGGGGGTCGAAATTGTCAAAACACTTTTTTTTCGGCGCCGCTTCTGGGAAGCCTTGGAAATGCTTCGTATCGTCCTTTCAATCGATCCGACCCATCTGGTTGCGAGAACTTTGAGACTGGTGCTTTTTCACAACCTGGCCATCGAAGCGCCTGCTTATGAGGCAGCAGAGGCCTTATTCGAACGAGCCGAATATGAGGCGCTGTTCATACAGGAGAATTGTGACAGTCCGTCCGAAGATTTTTATTGCGACTATGGGTTGTGTCACCAGGGCCGGGCCATGTTGATGCTGCGCCACATGCGCCAGGGGCAAAGGTTCTTTTCCGGCTTGCAGGATGCGAAGCAATCAAGGAAGACTATTTTTGAGGCATTAGGCAAGGCCGAAAATCTTTTTCAAAAAGGAATGACCGTATCGCCATCCAGCGTCAGGTCAGCGTTTCTGCTGTGCTCCGTCAGATTACTTAAGTCTATTTTGAAAAGTGATAAGGATATCTTCAGTAATCCTGATAAATCTATCGACGCCAAACCTGAAATCGTCAGACAGGCAGCCAGAAACTTCTATTTGCAGCGTGGATTTTTAAGACATGGATTTTCGCCGCAGCAGGAGTATGCATTTCTGCTTCAATCCATACACAGCAAAGCTAAAATTCATTCGGATTCTATATCTTCAAAAGCCTATAGGCCAACACATTATTTTTGTTCCGCTGTAACTTTGTGGGACTTCATACCATTTGCCAGGACTGCATCCATCGCAAAAAGGGCTGTTAGTTTGTTAGAAACTGCCAAAAATATAGCTCAATCTGAGGTGCTATATGATCTATATATATATTCTAATTGCAGAACTTCAATTGAAATGGTCCATGCTAATGAATTTGCCATGTATATAGACAAGGCGCTTAAAATGATAAAGGACTACGTCGGTCGAGATTTATCAACTATGGATGACCAGGAAATTATTGAATCTGACGGAAATCTTTCATCGATGCTAATGACCCTTAACTTCTAGTGCCCTTAGTATTGAAACCATAAAATAAGGGGGTATAGTCGTACTCGGGTTTTTGCCAAATAGGCACACATCGCACTAATTTTACTAGTACCCCCTAGATTTCATGCGGGTTTGCAGTCCCCCAAGCTTTCCAGAAGTTCAAAACGCGTAGGCACACGACATATCTTTTTTAAGTTTACACACCTTTGTAGTACAT
>JBKQTS010000319.1:0-7779 GCA_052143075.1 Syntrophobacteraceae bacterium
TTGTTCTTTTCATCAAACCCGAAGGCCTTTTCGGCAGCGGAGAAGCTGCCAGGCTCAAGAAATACTAGGAAATTTTTTAGGATGGGCAAGAAAAACTGGCTGATCCTGCTGGGGACAGCGGTATTCATTTGCTCCTTTCCCATGCTGGTCACCAAAATCAAAGCCATCTCCCATTACGTGGACGTCATGGTCTTTGCGGGCATTTTCACTCTGGTGTGCATCGGACTGAGTCTTCTGATGGGCTATGCCGGCCAGATTTGTCTCGCCCAGGCCGCATTTTTCGGCATAGGCGCATATACGTCGGGTATATTGACCACCAAATTCGGCCTCGATCCATGGATGGCGATGCCCGCCGGAATGATTCTGAGCGGCCTGGTGGCCTGGATCATCGGGGTGCCCGCACTCCGGCTGAGGGGCCATTATCTCGCGATGGCCACCCTGGGGTTCGGGGTAATAGTCAACATCGTTTTGGCCGAGGAGGTTGACTGGACCGGCGGACCGTCCGGGATGACCGGCATTCCCGCACTGCAAATCGCCGGGTATAAAATAACCAGCGAAATCGCATGGTATTATCTCGTATGGGGCATTGTCTTCTGTGCGCTGATCTTTTGCCTCCAAATACTTCATTCCAGGGTGGGACGTGCGCTCAGGGCAATCCATGAAGAGGAAAAAGGAGCCGAATGCATGGGGGTCCCCACTGCGAGCTACAAAGTCCGGGTATTTATCCTGAGCGCGGTGCTTGCCGCCATTGCCGGAAGCCTTTACGCCCACTACGTTGCCTGCATAAACCCAAGCTCTTTCAACCTTATGTGGTCAATTCGATTCATGCTGATGGTCATGGTGGGCGGCATGCAGAGCCTTTGGGGAGCGCTCGTCGGGACAGTTCTCATGACTTTCGTCGGAAATGAGTGGCTCCGGATGTTCGCTCAATTCGAAATTCTTGTCTATGGTTCGATACTTCTGGCCATTGCGCTTTTTCTGCCCGGGGGCGTAGTGTCTTTGGCTTCCATGATCGCCAGGCGGGGCGAGAAAAGAGCTTCCACACTCGAGGATGCCGGATCATGAGCGTGGCGGCCTCCCGATCCAATGCCCCTATTCTGCGGTTAGAGGGCCTGGAAAAGCACTTCGGTGGAGTAGCGGCCCTTCAGGGAATAGACTATGACGTACCGGTTGGGATCATCCAGGGGGTTATCGGCCCGAATGGAGCCGGCAAAACCACTCTATTCAACTGCATAAGCGGGATAATCGAGCCGACAAAGGGCCGGATCAGTTTCGAAGGATACCGCATTGAAGGCCTTGCCCCTCACAAGATTGCAAGGTTCGGGGTTTCAAGAACTTTTCAGCACGTGGCCCTTTTCAAGAAGATGACTGTGCTCGAAAACGTCATGCTGGGAAGGCATCCCAGGACTCGGCGAAGCTTTCTTGCCGCCGGCTTCAGACTGCCCGGAATGCGTTCGGAAGAAGAGCGCATCCGGAAAAAGGCGTTCGAATACCTCGATTTTGTCCGCCTTTCTGATCTTGCAGGACTTAATGCGGGAACACTCCCGCTCGGGAAGCAAAAGGTGCTGGAAATCGCTCGAGCGCTTGCCACCGAACCGCGGCTCATTCTTCTCGACGAGCCGGCCGGAGGCCTCAACATGAGGGAAACCGAGGAGTTGGGCGATTTAATCCAGGAGATAAAAAAACTTTGCGTAACCGTGCTGCTCGTCGAGCATGATATGAACCTGATTATGGACATATCGGACCGAATCCTGGTGCTTGATTTCGGGAAGGTGCTCACATCCGGGACCCCCGCTGAAATCAAGGAAAACAGCGCCGTGGTAGAAGCCTACCTTGGCATGGAAAGCGGCCGGGATACTGATGTGAAGATTCTATGCTGACCGTCAAGAGCGTACATACATATTATGGAAACATTCATGCCCTCAAGGGCGTCTCGCTGCATGTACGCAAAGGTGAGGTGGTCACGCTTGTGGGGGCCAACGGCGCAGGGAAAAGCACTCTGGTAAACACTATCTGTGGCATGGCCAGGCCGTCCAGAGGAAGCATAGAGTTTCTCGGAGGGCAAATTGCAGGCCTCGCTCCGGAGAACATTGTCCGTAAAGGAATTTCACTGGCGCCGGAAGGACGTCAGATCTTTTCCGCCATGACCGTCGAGGCCAACCTGCTGATGGGAGGATTCATTCATCGTAAAGACCCCGAGCAGTTGCGCACGGATATGGATCGCCTTTATAATAGGTTTCCGATCCTAAAGGAGCGCTGCGGGCAGTTGGCCGGGACCTTGAGCGGAGGCGAACAGCAGATGCTCGCTATCAGCCGGGCGCTCATGTCAAGGCCGCAACTTCTGATCCTCGATGAGCCGTCAATGGGCTTGGCCCCGCTGGTTACAAAGGATATATTCTCGATCGTTTTGGAGCTCAAAGAGGAGGGCCGGACAATTCTGCTGATCGAGCAAAACGCACGCGCGGCGCTCAAGATTGCCGACCGCGGCTACGTGATGGAAACAGGGAAGGTGGTGCTGGAGGGAGAAGGTACTCAATTGCTCGAACACCGGGAAGTGAAACGGGCCTACCTTGGCCGGGGCGCCAGGCAAATCTGGGAGGCGTGAGGCAGAACAAGGATTTAGGAATTAAGGGATTTGGAAATTTTTCAATTCCTCAATTCCTCAATTCCTTAATTTCTCAATTCCATTTTTAAGGATAACCCATGCCGATCTGGGAACCGGAAAAAGAGAGTATGTCCCGGGAGGACCTGCGTCAGACGCAGCTCGAGCGTCTCCAGGCTACCCTGAACCGCGTCTACAAGAACGTTTCATTCTACCGGCGCAGATTCAAGGAGCTTGACTTCAGGCCTGAAGACGATTTTACGGAGATAAGCGACATAGAGCGGCTGCCTTTCACGAACGAACAGGACATAAGCCAGAGCTATCCTTATGAGATGTTTGCCGTGCCGCTGCGCGAGGTAGTCCGGGTCCATGCGTCTTCGGGTACTTCCACAAATCCGCAGGTTGTCGGCTACACAAGGCAGGACCTGCGGACCTGGAGCAATCTGGTTGCGCGTATTCTAAGCGCGGGCGGAGTCGTCCAGGATGATGTTATACAGGTTACCCTGGGCTACGGTCTGCTAACAGGCGGGTTGGGCATCCATTACGGCGCGGAGCGAATCGGGGCTTCCGTTCTGCCCACTTCCACAGGACACACGGAAAGACAGATAAAAATAATGCAGGATTTCAGAACTACTGTTCTGGTCTGCACTCCCAGCTATGCTCTTATAATCGCCGACCGCATGGATGCAATGGGGTTGAGCGCCAAGAGTCTTTCCCTCAAGTTATGCATATGCGCCGGGGAGCCATGGACGGAGGAAGTCCGCCGTGAAATCGAGGACCGTCTTTTTGTCAAGGTGACCGATAACTACGGAATAACGGAAGTCCTTGGCCCCGGAATAGCGGGCGAGTGTCTCCAACAGTGCGGAATGCACATCCAGGAGGACCATTTCTACGCAGAAGTGATCGACCCGGCAACGGGGACCCTTCTGGGTCCCGGGATGCAAGGCGAATTGGTCCTGACCACCCTTACCAAAGAGGCCTTCCCGGTGATACGCTTTCGAACCGGGGACATCTGCGGCATCACGGACCAACCCTGCTCCTGCGGGCGCACCACCCGCCGGATCAGCAGGATACACGGACGCTGCGATGACGTGTTGGTGATCAAGGGCATAAAAATAATCCCGGACAGGATCGGGGATATCCTGCAGCAGATCAAGGGAGAACGGCCGGTGTACCAGTTGGCGGCTGTCCGCCGCGGGCATCAGGACCAGCTTGAGATTTGGGTCGAGGTGACCGAGCAGCTTTTCTCTGACAAGATGCGCGAGCAGCGTAGGCTTGTCGATTTCATGGGCAGGAAGATAGCTACTTTTATTGGAATAACTCCCAAAATAAAACTGGTCGAAAGAGGTTCGCTCAAGCGCGAGGGCGACAGGGTTAAACCTTTTGTCGATCGCAGACTCGAAATGACAACGGAGGACAGTTGATGCACGAACTCTTGATTGCTCCAACCAACAGGCCGCAATTTCTTCTGGGCAACGAAGCGATTGTGCGCGGGGCGCTCGAAAGCGGAGTTCGCTTTGTGGCAGCCTACCCGGGGACACCCTCCTCGGAGATTATCGACCGTTTCGCCCAATTGGGCGGTGAGGCCGGGATATATGTAGAGTATTCAGTAAACGAGAAGGTTTCGATAGAAGTTTCCTGCGCAGCGGCGATTTGCGGTGTGAGGAGCCTATGCTCGATGAAACATGTCGGTCTCAACGTAGCCGCCGATGCTTTTATGAGTCTTGCCTACGTTGGGGTAAAAGCCGGCATGGTGATCGTCGTCGCAGATGATCCATCCCTTCATTCGAGTCAGAACGAACAGGATAGCAGATATTATGCAAAGCTCTCCGGGGTCCCGATGCTCGAGCCATCGACTCCACAGGAAGCTCACCGGATGACGCTTGAAGCCTTCAGAATTTCTGAAAAATTCGGCACGCCATGCCTCCTGCGCACCACAACGCGTATAAACCATTGCCGGGGGCCTGTAGAGATCGGCTCGATTCCACCGGTAAAGGGCTTTTCGGGTGAATTCAAAAAGGACCCATTCAACCTGGTTTTAATTCCTGCTGTGGGCCGCAAATTGCGGCTGGCCTTGCTCGAGAGGGTCCAACGGTTGCTCGATGAGTCCGAGTGCAGCCCTCTTAATTTTATTTCCGGAAAGGGCGATCTGGGCATCATTACAAGCGGCGTCTCCTTTCTCCATGTGCTCGACGCTGTAACCGGCATGGGCCTGGAGGATAAAATCAAGATCCTGAAGCTGGGCTTTACCTATCCACAGCCCAAAGCCCTGATCGCAGAATTTCTTGGCGGCGTAAAGAGGGCACTGGTGGTTGAAGAAGTAGAGCCATTCATTGAGGAGGCGGCAAAGATCTGCGCGCAGGAATCAAAACTCTCAATTGACATAGCAGGCAAAGGCAAGGAATTGATTCCTCAAGCTTTCGAGCTTGATCCGGTAAAGGTAAAAAACGCAATCAGCAAATTTTTCAGTATTGATTACGAGCAGCCGAAAGTCTACGAAGCGCCTGAGCTTCCGCAAAGGCCGCCCAATCTCTGTCCCGGCTGCCCCCACCGAGCGACTTATTATTCGGTGAAGAAAGTCTTTGGAGAGGAAGCGGTCTATCCCACCGACATCGGATGTTACACCCTGGGCATTCTTCCACCGCTCAAAATGGCCGATTTCCTCATCTGCATGGGTTCGGGCGTGTCCACAGCGGCAGGATTCAGCAAGGTGCTGGACCGGCCCGTGGTCGCTTTCATCGGCGATTCCACATTTTTCCATGCGGGAATACCCGGGCTCGTAAACGCCGTCGCAAACGGCCACAAAATTTTGCTCGTAATTCTCGATAATGGAACTACCGCCATGACAGGCCATCAGCCTCATCCAGGGGTGGAGTTGACCCCGAAGGGGAGGGTCGAGCCCAAAGTGAGTCTGGAAAAGCTTGTCCGGGGATGCGGAGTGAGCCAGGTCGCAACGATTAATCCCCTCCAGGTCAAAAAGAGCCAAGCAGTATTACAGGATTTCAAGGACAAAATTAACGAAACCGGGGTTTCGGTCATTATCTCCAAAAGCCCCTGCCCTCTTTTTGAGGCCCGGATAACCAAGAAGCAAAAGAAAATAGTTTTTCGGACAGATGAATCCAAATCCTGTGCAGAGTGCAAGAAATGCCTGACCGAACTCGGCTGCCCGGCCTTTTTTGTTGAATCTTCAGGCGGGGTCGAGCACGTTTTCATAAACGAATCTCTTTGCAGCGGGTGCAGTGTCTGTTCGCAAATCTGCGATTCGATAAGCGCTAAAAGGATTTGATGAAAAGAGGCGTCTCGCCTGTCGGCCCACGAGTGCGATAGACGCGACTACGGTCGGACATTGGAAGTGACGGGCGTTTGCGAGCGCCGGATGCCTTGAAGGTCTGGCCTCACTAAACGCATCCTCCGTCGCATTCGCACCCCACCGTGGCCTCAGCGAAGGATATAATAAACAGTAAGTCTATCTTAGGAGAGATCATGCCGATGGGAAAAGAAATGAGAGCTTTGCGCATATTTTTTACAGGTGTTGGGGGTCAAGGGACCCTTCTTGCAACTCGCCTCGTCGGTGAGGCCGTTCTGGAGGAGCGTGTCCCGGTTCTGATGAGCGAGATTCACGGCATGGCGCAAAGGGGCGGGGTCGTTGAGTCCTCCGTAGTAATGGGCTCCGCCGCCAGCCCAATCATCGCCGACGGCGAAGCGGACATTGTAATCGCGTTTGAACCGATCGAGGCTGCTCGAGCGCTGCCGAAATGCAACCCGAAAACGGTGGTCATAACCAGCATCGCGCCAGTTGCGCCATTCACTGTTACAATCGGCCAAAGCGTTTATCCCGACCTGGATGCGCTTTACAAAATGGTCGAATCTCACGCTGCGAGCCTGATCCGGGTTGATGCCGATGGACTGGCAAGGTCCGTCAGCGCCGAGCGCAGCTCGAATGTAATCATGGTGGGGGTATTAGCCGGAACCGGCCTGCTGCCGGTCTCCAAAACGAGCTTCGAGGCGGCGCTGCTGCGAATCCTGCCCGAAAGGCTGATCGAGTCGAACCTGCGTGCGCTGGATGCGGGATACAGGTTTGGCGCTAAAGTAGCCGGCCTCCATCCGGAAACATCCCACTTAAACTGAGGCTCAAGGCTGGATATCCCTAAAAGGGACAAGGGAGCAGTGTACTCGCAGGCAGGCGACCTAATGCCGGTTTCCGATTCGCAAAGGTTCTAAATGGCCGAAATAAAGAGCACCATGGACCTCGTCATGGAGAGGACACGCCACCTTCGCATGACCGAGGAGGACAAACGCAAGCAGGCCGCTGCGGCGTTCAAAGAAGCCGTAAGCAGGCTTGCCCGTAAATACCTGGACGGGCAAATCAGCATGGACAAGTTGCAGGCGGAATTGAACCAACTCGAGGGAGGCACTTCCGGCAGAGAGGGAGCAGCCGCTGAGATCGGCAGGCGGATCGAGCCTGACGCCGACAACACACTATTGCTCGAGTTGATAAAAAACGGCCTGGGGTTTGATATTTCGCGCATCGAGGCCATATTGCATCATTTCCGCGAGACGGTCCATTCCGAAGAAGACCGGGCGGTCGAGCGCATAAGAGCCGATCTTCTGAAAAAAGGCATATCCGGCAGCGCCGTGATTCCCAGCCTTGAGACGGACAAGGACTGGACAAGGAGGCGCAAGGAAATGCTTGAAACGGTCAGGGTGGAGCTTGACGCGCAGATCGCACAACTCAAGCAACACCCGTGAGGCGTCTCGCCGATTGGCCCGCCGCGTGCGATAGATGTAAGTATCCTCGAGTTATTCGATCTGAGGGGCAAAGACCATGCGGGTATCTTTCCTGCTTAAAATCACGGCCTTCTGCCTGGCGGCGTTCGGCCTGATTTCTTTGTTCTGCCATTATTCCTTCACCAGCGTAACCATTCCTTGGAAGGAAGCCGATGAAGGTTTGCTCGTAGCTGAATTCGAGTCAGTTTTTGACAACGACCCTTACGAGATCACGGTGGTTAAGGTCGATCCCCAACGTTATTCGTTTCAGCTTCTGTGCGCCACGGAACTCGGGAAAGAATCTCTCACCACCAAAGAATGGGCTTTGAAGTATCAAATGCTTGCGGCCGTAAACGCCGGGATGTTTCAGGAGAACGGTTTGACCAGTGTGGGCTTCATGAAGAACTTCG
>JBKQTS010000320.1:0-6620 GCA_052143075.1 Syntrophobacteraceae bacterium
TGTAACGCACAGCGGCAAGCCGGACGTCCAACCGTTCTCGGTTCCAGCGGAACTTGGGCCAATCATGCCTGTCATAGATATAAATACTCATTCTACGCATCTCATGCGGAGATTATAGCCTGCATTCTCCGCATTAGCAAAGAATTTTTCCGTCAGAGGAAAGGGCAATAGGCTTCTCAGAAACGTGGGTTTTCTTGACAGCCGTCCGTGACCTTTTATGCCGCAAAAATCCGCTGACACATGGCGACCATTGTCCTTCCTGCTTCCGGTCTCCTATCTCCGAACCTGTTCCTCCGCCACCGATCTCATCTTGACAGTTCGGGGCCGGGACGCTAGAGTAACTTGGTGTTCAATCCGGAAACTCCGGATGGAACACCAGCGGTTTCCGATTCAGAAAGGAGGCATTTTTCGTCCTGGCAAGGAAATCGAGGTGTTGCGCGGAGGCGTACATGGGTACCGCCTCGCGGAGCGTCGAGATCCTGGTTCTGCCACCGCCGCAGGCAGTGGCGATCCTGGCTGGCGGTCCCACCGCCCAGGGGGGAAAAGGACCCTTTCCGGACGGAAACTAGTTATTTGTGACCGGCCCTCCAATGATTTTCTTCTGTGTCCTGGAGCTTTGAACGAACAGATAGACAACACCAATGAGGAGCCATACTACCGTGGCCAGGATGGACCACATTGCTGCGGTCTGAGTATCGCCGCCGCCAAGGACCCCAAGGTAGAGCACCGCAACCAGCATGGCGATATTGGCAAGGGCGCCGAGGATTGGGACCACGATGTGCGTGAACGCATTTCGCTGCGGATGCCGCAAGAACGCCACAAACGCAATGAGGTTGGTCATTCCGTAGAGAATGAACGTGCCGATATTCGACCAGAAGGTAATGGCGGTCAGGTTGGTGATCGACAGAACTCCAAATGCGCCGATAACCGCCGATGCAATGGTCATTGCCCATACGCCCGCGTGGGGCGTCGCATGTTTGGGATGCAGAAACCCGAGGAAGCTCGGAACTTCCTTATCTTTCGACATTGCGTATGTAACGCGCACGCCGGTGTTCATGCAGGCCAAAGTGGTGCCTACTACCGCCATGGCAACCGAAATCGCGACCACAATCATCAGCGCGAAGCCCATGTTGCCGAGAAGAGCATCGCCGAGGTTTTTTACCATGTCGCCTATCGGGGCGCTTGAGGCTGCGGCGGCGTCAATGCCGGTGACCACTGCGCCTTTGGGGTCTGTTCCCGTATATGACGTATTCAACCAGGCATTGGCGCCGAAGTACTCAAAAAGATACATAATGAGTCCCTGAATGACTAACGAGATGATGACCCCGCGGCTGACATGTTTGGGTGATTTGGATTCAGCGGTAAGCGCGGTCGCCGACTCGAAACCCACCAGCAGCAATATTGCGACGGTAGCCTGGAACATCACGTTGACAAAACTGTGCGGCATTACGACCGATGAGAGTTCCGTATGAACGAACGTGACATGCTCCGGGTTGGTGTACCTGTAAACCAGGGCCAGAATGGTCACTACTATTAAAGCGATGATCTGGATAACATTGATCACCATGCTGGATATGGTTGATCCCGTGATTCCTCGGTAGGCTATATATCCGACCGCGAACGCAAATAATACTGCGACCACGATCTGCCAGGAAGCGGAGAGATCGACACCGAACTGCTGGAATATATAGGTTATCAGCGTGGCCATCATGGCGACCATAACGCCTGGATATACCCAGTAGTAAAGATGTGAGAACCATCCCACGATAAACTTGGACAATCTGGCAAAAGCTGACAACTTGTCCTCGCCCAACATCGCCTGTTCGGTGAAGTAGTATGAACTGCCGGTTCCGGCCTGGGGATAGAGTTCCGAGAGTTTGGAATAGGAAACCGCTGTCAGGAACGCCAGGATCAACGCGACAAACAGACCCGCAAACATGTCCATCGCGGTAGTCTGGCCGGCCAAATCCACCTGTGCCGCCTGCACCTGAAAGGTCAACCATAGAAAAGCCCCCGGCGCGATCAACGCCATTGCATTCACCGTGACCCCGGTTAGTCCCAGTGTTTTTTTGAATTCAGCTTGCTGTGCCATAAATCACCTCTCTGATTAATTGATTAAAAAAACAGTAATGGTTCACCGGCGCCCGGTGCACGCGGTTTTTGTCCCGGAAAAACGCGAAGCCTGAATTTTCACTGCAGAGGCGTAAAGATTTCGATCGTTCGCCCTTCAATCATTTTAAACAAACTTTTGCTTTCCCCGTGTCTCTGCGGTGAAATCGAGTCCTCGTGTCTTAACGCTTTCGCGTGAAAAAATTTTTAGGCCCCGCGGATATGGAGACTTCTGGTGCTGCGCAGCGATTAACCAAGAGAGCAATTTGTTTGCCAAACACTCTTATGTCGGCTTGGAGTGCCGTTTGGAAGGTTTGTGCTACCGGGATGAGTTCAAGATATCGAATCGAATTGGCACAAAATAGTATCAAGATAAGAGGCAAAAGAACCAAATTGTTCCATTTTAATCAGGGAATCCTTTTAAATTGTCCCATTTCGCTTTAAAAACGGACCTTTTCCGGTTTGGCACGGAACTGGAACAGAGATATGGAGCAAAAGCCGTTTCGGGGGGGCCAGCTCCGGATATTCAGTTTCCAGACGAACAAGAAGGCGGCGCACATGGACAATCTCTGCGAACTAAAGTTAAGCATCATTTCCCTGATCCACCGGATAATAGATCGGGCGATCTACCCGGAACAGGCCATTGATGGTCTGCTCAGAGTCCTTTCGCAGGGTGTTCCCGAATCGACGGCGGCCATCATCATCAGCAGCGCCGCCGAAGTCCGTTTCTTCTTCACCCCGTCCCGGGATGATTCGAGCGCTGACACGGAACAAAGGATTCGAAGTCTTTATAAAACGGGGTTTGACCTGGTTTTCCGAATTTCCCAGCCCTTTGTTGTCCTGCAGGATAGTCCAAGGCCCTTGTTTCTCGACCGCAAAGCTCTTCATTCGGTCAAAAAGGAACAGGTCCGCCTGTTCGGTTCCCCCATTATCCTCGCTGATGAGGTAGTGGGAGCCATTATGGTCGACTGTTTTCTCGGCGAGCAGGTCCCGCTGGTCGAGGACGTGCAGTTTCTTTCGATTTTGGCTTCTTTTATTGCCCAGGTATTGGGCCTGGAATCTCAGGTAAAACGCAGGGAGGAGGCACTGGTCAGAGAGAACCTGACTCTTCGGGCAAAGATTTCCGAAGAGCATCTTGGGTCGGTATGTTTGGGCAAAAGTGCGGCAGCCCGAAAGCTCGAGGCAGAAATCAGGAAGTCAGCGCCCACCGAAGCGTCTGTTCTGATCTGGGGTGAACCGGGGACAGGAAAGAGCTCCATAGCGCAGATCATTCATGAGTTGAGCGGCAGGGCGTCATTTCCTTTTGTAAAAGTTCACTGTTCTCTTCCGGAAGATATGCTTGAGAAGGAATTATTCGGAAATGGACAAGCTTTCCTCAACGGCTGCATCGATGAACTCCACGCCCCTCGAAGCGCTTTCGACAAGGCGGCCGGCGGCACACTGCTTGTCGATGAGGCTGGCGACCTTTCGACAGCTCACCAGGTAAAGTTGTTGGATTTTCTCGACAGGTCGCAGGCCGGGAGTTTTGCAGTCACAAGGCCCAAGGGGGCCGATGTGAGGCTTGTCACCGTTTCGAGCGTTAACCTTTTCGAGGCGGCGGCAAGCGGGTCGTTCAGAAAGGACCTTCTGAACAGGCTTGGCACCTTGCTGATTCATGTACCTTCGGTAAGGGAGAGAAAAGACGATATACCCTTTTTGATCGGACATTTTTTCGAGCATGCATGCAGAGAACAGGGCAGGAAGGCTCAATTGAGCGCCCAGGTATTGAAAAAGCTGTGCGAATACGACTGGCCCGGGAACATAGCCGAGATGAAAAATACTGTAATCCGCATGGTGAGTATGGCTGCCGGCCCGGAGATCGAGGCTGAGGACCTTGCATCAATACTTGACCCGAAGCCCGCGACAGCTCCCGGTGGAGCAAACCTGGAGGCAATTTCCGCCTGGTCTCGCCTGGATGAAATCGAGCGCAAGGAAGTTTCGGCGGCCCTCGAGCGCAACAGGTGGATCAGGAGAAGGGCCGCCAATGACCTTGGACTTACATTCCGGCAAATGAACTATCGAGTCAAAAAATTCGGCCTGGATGATCTTATAAGGGAGAATCGGCCCAGGACCCGCCATACCGGCTCTTAGGAGCCGTCCAAAAAAAATATCTCCACCCCCGTGCAATCGGGCGGTGGAACCGCCAGTCACAGCCTGCACTATATCTGATTCTGTTTGTCCATTCCGTACACGGTCGGGCCCAGCTCATTGCCGGAACTTTTGGCAATGCGGCCGATTTTTATTGTGCCCGCCTGCGATTACCTTTAAACAAGAACTTCTGATTTGATAAGCGTTTCGGCGTATGAGCCCATCCCCGGTCAGGCTGGTGACCATCCGGGCTCCCGGGCGGATGGGTTCGAAGTCTCCCTTTTCCAAGGGGGGCTTCGGGGGATTTGCTGTTCCCCCCCTTTTGTAAAGGGGGGCAGGGGGGATTTTTTAAACAAGTCATTTACCAAGGACGATGCGATGAAAGAAAAAGGCGTTGAGCTTTTGCGAAAATTGAGCCAGGCACACGGCGCACCCGGGCAGGAGAACGAGGTGCGCCGAATTTTTCGAAGTGAACTTGGAGAAGGTGTTTTCACCGACAGGGCCGGAAACATCTTTTGCGAGCGAAAAGGCAGTTCGGGCTATCCCCGGATACTTATTGCAGCGCACATGGACGAGGTCGGCCTCATCGTGCAGACCGTGATGGATGACGGCCTCATCAGGTTTCATGTGCTGGGCGGCTGGTGGGCGCACACGCTTCTTGCCAAACGGGTACGAATCCGCACCAGGGAGGGAGTCGAGGTCCCGGGCGTAATCGGCGCAAAGCCTCCTCATTTTCTCTCTGAGGCCGAACGCGAAAAGGTGATGAAGATAGAAGACATGTTCATTGATGTAGGCGCCCGTGATGCCGGGGAGGTACAGGCCTTCGGGATCAGGCTCGGGGACCCCATCGTGCCGGACAGCCCTTTTGTGCGCATGCACAACCCGGACCTGCTGCTCTCCAAGGCTTTCGATGACCGCGCCGGACTTTCGCTGACAGTCCACGCGGCCATGGAGACCGGTAAGATGTCCCATCCGAATACGATAATCTTTGCCGGTACGGTCCAGGAGGAGGTGGGAACTCGAGGGGCCAAGGCTGCCGCATCATCGGCCAATCCCGACCTGGCCATTGTGGCGGAAGGCTCTCCAGCCGACGATCTGCCCGGCGCCGGCAAACAGGAGCGACAAGCAGCCATCGGCTTTGGCCCTCAGATCCGGTTTATGGACTCATCTGCGATATTGAATCGCGAGTTCATCGAATTCGTGATCGGGACGGCTGAAAAAAACGGCATTCCCTACCAGTTGGCCGTCAGGAGAAGCGGGGGGACCGATGCCGCGCCTATCCACCTGCATGCTTCCGGTGTGCCAACTGTGGTTATCGCTGTCCCGTCGCGCTACGTCCATACCCACAATACTATAATCGACATCTCGGACTACTTGAACACCCTGAAACTCATCATGAAGCTGATCGAAACCATTGACGAGGAGACCGCAGGCAGGATCGGCTCTTTTAACGATTGATCCGGCGGATGCAGGCGGGTAGAATCTATTCTTCCCGGAGCACGAAGCGTAGCTCCGATTGTCACCGGCACTTAATAACGTTTCTTGGAGCGACATATGGAACGGTGCTTGACACCATCAGAGATAAAGAAGCTCAGCGTAGCCGAGCGGATACTTATCGTTGAAGAGATATGGGATAGCATTGCTGCCGAACAGGAGTCGGTACAACTGACTGAAGCGCAAAAAACTGAGCTTGACAGGAGGATTACCTCCTGCGACTCATCTCCCGATGAGGGCCAGTCGTGGGAAGAGATCAAGCGCAGGCTGAAAACATCAAAATGATGCGCCTCCTCGTTCGCCCGGAAGCCGAAGCAGAGATTGAGGAAGCATATCACTGGTATGAAGGTCAGCGCAGTGGCCTGGGGGCTGACTTCCTCCTCTGTATAGAAGAGGGTCTTGAAAAGATCCGAAAGAACCCGGAGATGTACCCGGTAGTGCACAGAAATGTGCGCCGGTTGCTAATCCATCGATTTCCTTACGGGATTTTCTATACAACTCGACAAGACGTCGCGATCGTACTTGCAGTTTTCCATGGTCATCGTGACCCAAAAGGGTTGAAGTCCCGCAGCTAACCAGCGAATGAACTCGTACAGCGTCAACTAAGTTCGTATGAGTACGGACATGCAACCCGTCATTCCGGCGCGTCCTCACAAAACATCGGACGTGAACTTGAAGCGTTTAACATCGGATGGAAGTGTCAACGCGAACCTGAACGCAGTGAGGGTTCAGGCCGGAATCCAGAATTTTTTACTTGGTTAAGAGCACTATAGGGGTAGGGACAACGCATTGGATTGCGTCGCCCCTCCCTCCGAACCGGACTGGCGGATCTCCCGCATCCGGCTCTCCAGTTGATGGTTTTACCTCCTCGAGGACTGGAACAATGATTC
>JBKQTS010000321.1:0-3499 GCA_052143075.1 Syntrophobacteraceae bacterium
GACATGATGCGAGAAATTGTCAATTATGTCAACTTATTTACCGCGCTTACTATAGTTCGTATGAAGAACGCTTACGGACATCTGAGAGCTATGACAATCCAGGCCAAAAAAAATCTGCGGACGGGACTTTTTTCCCGAGATACAGTCTGGAAGCTCCGCCAGCGTTCATGAAATCCAGTTGGGATGTAACCTTTGAGAAACCTTCTTATGATATTCCAGTCACAAAAGGGCTTCTCTCTGGAGTAAGTCATGAAACGGAACTACCTGAAACTTCCGATGTGAATCCTCCAAGGGGAATTTTAGGTTTCCCTTCGGAGGCTACCTCGCTCCTGGTGGAACGCATTTCGTTCTGTTGGGAGTTCCAAGATTCAATAAAGCCAAACCCATTGAAAGATGGGGACGGAAGGCCACGGTTCTTGATGTTCTTGTTGGCCCAACAGTGGCATTGTTGGCTACCATTCAAAGTACTTCCCGTACATGTGGATTTTGGGAAGGAACCAGAGCTGCGGCAGGTTCATTTCAAACAGCCAAGGAGGGTATTATGGCTAAGTATATCGCTCTGCACACCCTTAAGAAAAGTGCCGAGGAGCTCACCAAAGCGCTCAACACAGTGTCGGCTGAGCTCGCAAAAGCAATGGCGGCAGGCAAGACTCCCGCCAGATGCATAAAAACCTGGAACCCTATCCCACACGGCCGGACAGACTACGTGTTCTGCCTGTGGGAAGCTGATAAACCTGCAGACATCGAGACCACTCTGAGGGAGTGGAAGTTCCTCGATTACTTGACCGTCGATAATATTAAGGTCGATGAGATCGATTGGCAGGAACTCGCTAAAACGCTTTAACTGGGCAAAGGCAGGGTTGTCAAGGCCCTGCTTTTTTTCTCAGAAGATCAATATCTCGTGCGGCGCTTAAGGCCCGCAGTAAGAGACGTGGTTGATTCGCTGCTTCAGACGATACCCATGTCAGATTTCGCGGGTCATTTGTCCGTCTGGAGTAAGTCATGAAGTTGACCGATCTGAAACTGCCAACGTGAAGCCTCCAAGGGGAATTTTGTGTATCCCTTTGGGGGCCGTATCGCCTTTTTGATCCGTAGAACTTTTCTCTAAGTGAGAGTGCGCATTTACGGATGGTGTCTCTTAAAGAATGATTTGGATTTATCATAAGAGATGAGGGAGGTTGCCATGAGAACCATCAATAAATGGGTAGCTTTAACAATCGTGTTGTCGGCGTTGATAGTCACCCCGGCGGTGGTCTTCGGCGCCGTCACAGATACTGCAATCGATTATGGCGCCGGGATAATTTATGTGCATGGTGACAGCTTCGGGACCAAAGTGGGGACCGTTCAGATCGGCAAGACGGCGCTAACGGTACTGAGTTGGCAACCAGGAGAAATAATTGCTTCGTTACCGCCCGGTATTACCGCTGGTACTTATTCGATGACTGTCATCGACAATTCCGGCCAAAAGACAACGCAGGATGTTACGATCACGGCCGCAATCTCGCAGCGACGCCCCGAGGAGCCCGAATGGGTATCACAATGGGAATGGTATAGAGATGTGTCACGGGATGACCCAGCCTTGAAAGGCCACTAGCGGCGGGCGGCGTTCGCTGCGAGCTTCACAAAGAGTCCATCTCTGGCCATGATGAGATGAGGCGACCGGCGGTTTTGCCTGATCAGTAGCGCTAACGCGCCCCCGCACAGAAAAATTAGTGGCGGAGCAGTTACATCCATCTTGAAGACTTCCTCGGAAAGGAGAGCAAATTTATGAAAATCATTAAGAAAATGATGTTGGTCACCCTATTTGTTATTTTGGCAGCTTCGATAGCCTACGCACAAGCTATCCCTAAAGCAGCAAAGCCAGAAGATGTGGGGTTGTCGAAAGAGCGGCTGCAAAGAATTTCGGCATGGATTCAGAGCGACGTTGATAAAAAAGTCGTTCCTGGAGCAGTCGTTATGATTTTGCGCAAAGGCAAGATCGCTTACTTTGAAGCATTTGGCTATCAGGATCGAGAAAAAAATATTCCCATGAACCGCGATTCGATTTTTCGTATCGCCTCTATGACAAAGCCTTTTACCTCCCTTGCAATCATGATGTTGGCAGAAGAAGGTAAAATACAACTACCCGTTCCTGTCTCCGCATATCTGCCGGAGTTCAAGAATTTGAAGGTAGGCATCGAGAAGCAAGATACAGCAACTGGAAAGACCGAGCTTGTTTTCGAAACGCCCGCTCGGGAGATGACGGTGCAGGATCTGCTCCGCCACACGTCAGGCCTAACTTATGCCTTTACCGGGAAAACTATGGTCAAGGACCTCTATAACGGAGCCAAAACATTAGATTTTGATCAGACAAATGCCGAGCTGGTTACAAAACTCTCTCAAATACCCCTGCAAAATCATCCGGGAACGACATGGGATTACTCGCAATCGACAGACGTGCTGGCACGCATCGTCGAGGTTGTAACAGGTTCTGAATTCGATACTTTTATCGCGGAAAGGATCGTTAAACCGCTTAAACTTAAGGACACCGCATTTTGGGCGGAAGGCGTTGAACGGCAAGCGCGAATTGCTGAACCGCAAACGCCTTCTGTTTTGGCGCGGGATGTGACAAAAAAGCCAAAATGGTTCTCTGGCGGCGGCGGCTTGGTGTCAACCGCCCAGGATTATGCTCGTTTATGTCTGATGTTTCTCAATGGAGGAACTCTGGACGGAGTACGTTTGGTTTCGCGCAAGACCATAGAGCACATGACCTCTAACCATGTACCACCGGGTTATAAATCTGCAAATCCTGTTCAAGTGCAAATTGCATGGCCGGGCTTCAGTTTGGAAACCGGTCAGGGGTTTGGGTTAGGTTTTGGCATTAACAGCGAACCGGAACGAAGTCCTCTGCCGGGTTCCAAAGGGAGTTATTACTGGATGGGGATTTTAGGCACATATTTCTGGGTAGACCCGAAAGAACAATTGATTGGCATACTGATGATACAAGCACCAGCTCAGGCACTTCCTTACCAATATCGTATGCGGCATTTTGCGTATCAGGCCATTGTGGATTAGGAGAGTTTTCTTGGTAAGCAAAGAAGACCTGACCCCGGTTTAAACTGGGAAGATCTCCAAATCTCTCAGCCCCGCCCATAGCCACCGAAGCCAACTTTTAACGTACAACTAAAGCCGGGAGGAGTCGCAAGGCTCCCCCGGGTCTTTCTCATAAAGCTAGATTGCGTGTGAAATGATCCCTTTCAGGGTCTCCCTGGCAGCAGTTTAGCAAATCTCGATTCATGCACCTCCAACTTCGGCATTTTGCTCCATTAACTTGCGCTGTACGAAACAAATCCTTTAAGCAGCCGCCAGTGCAGGCTCTGCGAAAGTTCACACATCTCTCCTCTGTACGTAACAAAATAGATTTTTGACTCCGGAATAATCTGGGGCATTATCTGCCTGTTATTTCTGGTGAAAAACAGAAAGGAGGCAGAAAATGGCCCCGGAACTTTTTTCAGAAGAG
>JBKQTS010000322.1:0-34637 GCA_052143075.1 Syntrophobacteraceae bacterium
TACCTTAAGAAGTACATTTTCATGTAAAATCAAGTCTTATTCCGGCCAGTACCATTGCGCAAGTTGTGTATAATAACACATGGCTTCCTGGTTCGATATCGTTAGTATTCGATCTTCATTAAGGCCAATGTCAACCAGTTGTCGTTTAACTTCATCTCGATACGCACCGGTTGTAACAACAATCAGGCTGTTTTTGTGTTTTTGGAGCAACTCCGACGTGGAAATAACCGGCAGGCCGCAATGCAATTCTCCCATACGCGAGGGATTGTTGTCACAGAAGCACACGGGATTAACACCATGCAGCTTCAAAACAGGATACAACTCCTTGCCTGCTGATCCGGCGCCAAACAGTACAACCGGCACGGTACCCATTACTGCTTCGTTTCGAAATTCCCCAAAGACGGTGGGAAGGAAATCTGCCTCTTCGTAAGGCTTCGATCTCTTCATTATTTCTCCGATAGCTTCGTTCATAGATTCTTCCTTTAAGATGGGGCTGCCAAAATTCCAAGCTTCGACGTTTTATAGTGTGGCGTACAAATCCGTGTCGCACAGATGATATGTGTTGTGTCGTAAATATAGTTTGTAGTCAGGGCATATCTTGTGAACAAGAAGCGGAATTTCGAAAATTGACTCCAGAGAGTGGTAAGTTCCTAGTGCGAGTTTTGGTTTGTGCTGCGCAATTATGCCGGCAGCTCCCCTGACTGCTTCAGGAATCACGTTGCCGCCGGGGTCCATCTTAATAAAAGTGACTTTTTCTCCCTGTAGGAAGTTGTCCAGACTGACTACCTCAAGCTCGATGTCGCCCGAAGGATCGATAGTGCCTGCCTGGTCATGAATGGCACTCCCGGAAGACTTGAAACGCAGCACTTGGGACTGAGACCATACTCCTGTTGGATGACACACGACATTTTTATAGTCAACCATGTTTTCTAGCAACGCTTGGTAGCACTGAGGGTCTGGTTCGAAAGCATGAATTTTTTTGTAATTCACTCGATTTTTCCTGCATGCTTCGACAAAGGTGTAAACCGTGTCGCCGTCATAAGCTCCAACATCAACATATACCTCGTCAGGAGAGATGGAAAGAACATCGTTGTTGAAGTAGTAATAATCCTCAGGGGTTCCATCGTAATTCCCGTAACCAAACTCAAGCACCGGTTGGCTGTAAGATTGAATAAAATCCTTAAATAACGCGAAATTCCCATTAGAAGCCATCAAGGCAAGCTTGGATACAAAGAGATTCTTTGAATGCTGATCTGCGAATAAGTCGTAAGCCTCCAAAAGGCACTGCTCATGTTCGAGCAAAGCATCCAGCACAGATCGAGTTCCGCACTGCCGTTTATAGCCGGCAAACAGGCATTGCGTGCCGATCATGGAATACATGAAGACGATTGGTGCAGATACATCGGACACTTTACAGAGAATACGATCACTGTTGAACCCATTTTCCAGCAACTGATCAGTCATCGGACCTATATATTTGTGTGACGCGATAACAATCAGGCTGCTTCGAAATGATTCCGTCAGTTCCTGGAAACTGATCACCGGGATGCCGCAGTACTTGCTTCCCTTCCTGGAAACGTTATTGTCGCAAAAATACACCGGCGACACCCCATGGGTTTGCAAGGTCGAAAATAATTCCTCGCCCAACCCCCCTGCACCAAACAACACAATTGGCATCCCTTGTAAGGCTTCCTTCTTATGTTCGCCAAAGAGCACATCCAGGAACCCCGGCTTGTCCTGACCAGAGTCAATCCGCTCAACGAACTGTTTCACAACCCTGTTCATAATCGGCCTTTCAGCTAAGTCCTTCGTCAATTCGTCGCCATTTCTATAGGTTTTAAAATCGGCACGACACCTTCTTGGGTGATATCAAACGCCGGTATGAGAATATGTTCAACAGATGGGTACCCGCTGACAAGACTGGCACAAATAGCGTCTTTCTGGCTCAATGCGGTAATGACGACTGTTTTTATATTGCTTTGCGCAATAATATCTGGCGACAGTATCTCCTTACTACACATAGATTGCCCTTGCCGTGACTTATTCGAATCAGCAAGTATAAATCTTTCAGAACGAAGAAAGTCATATTTATGCATCAGTTTATAATATATGCCCCCTGCGCCCCATAGGACCACAGTTCCGTTATTAGGCATTTCATTGAAGAGACTATTCGTGGAATGAAATGCTTTTTCGAAAGGATCAATATGATTAACAGTACCACATATATTACATATCACATCCATAGAGTACCAGAAAATAAGATTAACCGATTCCTGACCACCACATTTTCTACATGTCCATTCGACCTTACATTGTCCATCGGCTTGCACTTCAGCAATATGAAAAGATCCCATTGGAACGCGGGGAGCCAAGCGGGACTCAGTAATCATCCCGAGCATGTCATTAAATTCAGGCTCCGTAAGCTTTGATATATTTATGACCGGGCAGTTATCTTTAAGAAATTGTTCCTTATCTTTTATGAAGCCGTTGCTGCATGCGTATTTATAGATCCTCGAACCAGGAAATGCAACTATTGGGTCCATAGCAAATAAGAAACGTGATTTGTACTTATTAATGAACTTTAGTGTATTGGCTACCGTCTCTTTTGTCTCATTAATATCCCCAAAGATAAAATTCGCCTGCAAGTGGATATCGGCGTTCCAGATATTCTCCAATGCGCGTTCTATCTGTTCAACAGAGCTTCCCTTTCGCATACTCTTTAGTACTGATTCGTCAGCACTTTCCAACCCGTAATTAATGCCGCAGCAACCTGCAGCCTTCATTTCTTGTAACATATCAAGATCGGTAGTATCAGAAACGTGAAGTGAACATGCCCATGAGATATTACGTTTTCTTATCAAATTGCAGAACTCCAGCACTCTTTGTTTTGAACTTGCAAATAGGTTATCTGTTAATCCGATAAACTTAGGATGATACCTGTCAATCTGAATGTCTATTTCTTCCATAATATTTGAAAGAGAACGCTGACGATATTTTTGACCCTGTGGACGATAACAGAAGGTACACGCATGAGTACAGGACCGGCTGCATGCAACTACGGCCATGCCGGTTGCATTCACAAATTTCGCATAATCAAATCCGTCGTAATCGGGAAATGGGATACTATCGATAGAACCCGTTAGAGTTCTTCCTTTTGTAGTGGTCAAACCACCGTTGCTGTCCTTGAAAATAAGACCCGGCAGATTGTCGTAGGGGAGTCCCTTTTCAAAAGCTTCGGCTAGTTCGCACATAGTTATCTCGCCTTCGCCAATAACCCCGATGTCTGCGTCAATTACGTGCATCGCAGGCTCGGGATCAGCGCTTATTAGACCTCCGCCCGCCACAGTGATGAGTCCAGGATTAATCGTGCGCGCAATCTCAATGAGTTCTCTGACTTTATTGCAGTCTCGGCTTAGGCCACCTGTACACAATACATCAATGTGATTCGATATTATTAGGTCATGCATAATAGAGTAGGTATCGCCGTTACAAAAATCGAGATTGGCCGTAAAGACGCTAAAGCCTGCTGCTTTAAGACTTGCTGAGATATAGGCAATCCCGACACTGAAAACATAAAAGTGTTGATCTTGTGATCGTGATAAGCCACTTGGCATGACGAGTAAATAATTCATAAGATTCCTCCCTATATCGATTATGCACAAGCGAACAGGTCTGTCTCGCCTATGCCCCATGAGTTGTGGCGCAAATACATTTTATAGTCCTTGCAAACATCTCTAAGAAGAAGAGGCACCTCAAAAATCGCTTCCACCGAATGATATGCTCCAAGCGCAAGTTTCGGTTTAAATTTAGCGATCGTTTCAGCAGCACCCATGATTGCTTCGCAGACTACATTGCCAGGTGGGTCCATCTTAAGAAGAGTGATTCTTTCCCCATTTAAAAATCCATCAAGACTGACAGCCTCAACCTCTATGTCTCCGTGCTTGTCGATACTGCTGGAACCTGTCACAAGGGCGCCAAGAGAAGATTGAAATCTCAACTTTTCGGTTTGCGACCATATTGCAAGATCATGACAGGAGATATCTGTGAGGTGCGCAGTGTTTTTTGCCAACGCGGCATAGTAGTGAGGATCGGGTTCAAATGCGTAAATATGTTTATAATCCAACTGACGATTAATACACGTCTGGACGAATTCAGTGACTGAATCTCCATCGTGTGCACCTACATCAACATAAGTTTCATTGTCGGAAAGGCAAAACACATCATTATTGAAATAAAAGTAGTTTTCGGGCCCATAAGGTTGAAAGCAAACAAGGCCGAATTCCTGAATAGGCTCGCTGAAGGTGGATATAAAGTATTTGAATAGGCCAATATTGTCATATGCCAGCATTGTAGCAAGTTTAGCAATATATAAATCTTTCGACTTTCTATCGGCAAGTAAGTTGTAAGCTAGTAATAGCCGATCTTCATTTTTAACCAATACGTCGATCCAATCGTGAGGGCTTCGCGTTCGTGAGATATCCATAGTAAGTTGATTGGGAGGCGTGAAAAAAAGGGCTGTTGCCATGTCAAAATCTTTTGGCCACAGTATCAAATCACGTCGAAATCCATTGTTTAGCAAGTATTTCTTCACATCCGCCGCATATGTTTGAGTTGCAATAACTATTATGCTTTCTTTATGGGATTGCTTTAGTTCATCTATAGAAATGACAGGTAATTCACAAAATACCCCCCCACTTTTTGAAGCATCGCTATTGCAGAAACAGACTGGGAACACTCCATGTTTGTTAAGGGTAAGCAAGAAATCTTTTCCTAAATTTCCTGTACCATACAATACTACTGGCGCACCTGCCAATACCGATGTCTTATGAGCACCAAACAACCAGTCCAAGAATTGCATATTTTCAGGCGCAGCGTTAACGATATCGATGATCCTGGTAATCACTTCATTCATAAAATGCCTCCTGATTCTAGCTAGTCCATTTCTATATCAAAAATAAAATCTAAACGAGGACGTCCTTTTCAAGCAGAGGAGAAACTTCCCGGTTCAAATTCAGCAATCTTAACTCCGAGCGGCGCGTGGAAGGCAATCGACTCAAGAATGCTACTGCGATGCTTTTCCGGGGAAGCGATAAGAATAGCATCTACGTCCAGAGATGGGATCGTATCGTAACTGTATATTGATCTGCCTTCGACCATCTTTCCATGTTGCGTGGGGCTCCGATCAATAAAGCCGATCCAAGCGGCTCGCTGAATGTCCGGGTCGGACAAGAATTTCTGCGTGAGAGGACACGAAGGCACTAAAAGCACCCGCTTTCCATCAAGACTCCATGCTATTGATGATCCATCTTTTGCTCTTAGTCTCAAGGGACTTATGGAAAACTTGTCCGTGCCGGCATGCTCATCGACAAACGGCTTATCCTTTCTGAAGTCCTTGAAATTCAGCTCCGGAATCCCGTCTGACGTGATGGAACTTCGTTTGGCGATGGCGCAAAGAACCCGATTCATTATCTCTTGCCCCTCTTGACTCACCGTTGCAATCGCCTCTTTGAAGTAGTGAAAAGCCTCAAGTCCGTGCTTTTTGAGGAGCAGATACAGTTTCGCATAGGCTTCAATTTGTTCTGAGTAATCGTGGCCTTCTTGACGCAGGAGGAGCGGAGTAAAGTCAAAAGTCAGCCAGACCTGCTGGGGGCGCATTGCAAGCATCGTGTATGCAAAACCCACGACGTCATCATCGCTGCAATTGGACTCGCAGAAGATATACTTCACCGCCAGCATGCCCTTGCCTTTGCTCCCGGCAGCAGCATAACGGCTCAGATTCTCCAGAACCTGCAGGTACCGGTCCCGGCCTCTCAGCGCCTTGAACGTCGATGGCGTGCCCGCGTCCAGAGAGGTTATTGCCAAATATATCGAACCATCCGCAAGACCGTCATAGATTGCCTGATGAAATCGAGCGGCATTGGTGAACATGAGTACCCGGATGCGTCGGGTGTAAAAGAACTCCAAATATTCCTCGAGATTTTCCAGGAGACTTGGCTCCCCCCCGGCGAAATCAACATGAGCGTTCCATTCCACATCTTCCGGCGAGAATTGATGGAGGACTGTCAAAGCATCGTATTGAGGCGGAACATGTGTGTCATTACGAGTGTAAGTGCAATACTTGCAGCGCAGGTTACATTCTGTGTAATGCTGCAAATCGAGGTGGTTAAGCTTGGAAAATACAATATCTCCGTAGCGTTTGCGCTCAACCATCAGACAGCGCTTGCAAGCCATATCATTGTGATCGTCGTTGAGCATTCTCAGAAGCTGAATTCTTCTTTGGACTATAAGGGCTTTGCTTGCTTTTCCCTGCAGGATTTCCTCCCTGGTGCAGAAGATCGGCGGGAAAAGAGCACCGCGGGAGCATGCCCGAAGGCCATCACAGCCTAAGAACATGCCGCTCTCCAGCTTGCTGCAACTCTTTACGATATCGTCCGGTTGGAAGGGGATCTCTCTGAACATGGCTCAGTCCTCCAGGCTGTAATAGAACTTGGCTCTCGCCATCGCTGCCGATAAGCTCAGCCCGGCATAATCCTGGGCAATAAACCAGCGGCCATTTATGTCCTCATCCAGCAATGCGCCCAACAGAGCGCCGGGAATGACGCTTTCAACACAATGGGGAGCGTTGGAGCCTCCCATGTCCGAACGCACATAGCCGGGACAGACGAGCGACATCGTCACCCCTGTACCCTGCAGGCTTGGCGCCATATCGTGGACGAATTTGCTAAGCGCTGCCTTGCTGCAGGCATACGCCATCTCGCAAGGTCTTTTCTGAATGGTGCTGGAAATGTTGATCACCCGCCCGAACCCGCGCCGTACCATCGGGGGGATCAGGCAATTGCAGATGCGGATCGGAGCAATGGTATTGACGGTATAATGTTTCAGATAATCTTCGGAGGATATGCGCCAGGGATCGGAACCGCAGGGCAGCGAGATGGCCGCATTATTGAAGACGATATCGATTGGCGGGAAAAGGTGTTCGAGATTATCGAGCATCTCCTCGAGTTCGGCCAAATTGCCGAGTTCTGCGCTAATGGGCTTAACCTGTGCTCCGAAGGCCGAACAGGTTTGGACAAGTTCTTCGGTGTGTGCAATCTGACGGCTGTGTGCAATGATATTGGAACCAAGTTTGGCCATTCCCAAAGCAATTTGACGGCCGATACCGCGGGCGGCGCCTGTAACCAGGGTCCATTTACCTCGAACCGGATTCTCAGAAGACTCTTCGTTACTTGCAAATTGCTCAATGCCAAGCCCCTTAATACTGTTAACAATATCATAGCCTCGGTCAAAACAGGCGACGGAGATGTTATTGAGCCCCATTTCGCAAAGCTGTCGATAGACATCTTCGTATTTTCTTATGGTGATTACAACGCCTATGCTCTCGCCTAATCGGCACAGTTCTGCAGGCGAAATGCATTTTTTGCCGAAAAACTCCTCGCCCCATTTCTCCGGTGCATTATCGCACAGAAAATCCGGTTCCCGGCCCAGTGAGAGCACCAGTTGGCGATAGCAGTCCTGAAACTGGACGCCCAGGCCAAAAAAGCATACGTGTTGTGTGTCGTATAATGTGTTCCTGCAGTTTTCCATGGATCGATCCGGCCTGATCATATAGTTAACTTTACTGCGACCTTTGTTGAGTTTGCAAAATTATCGTTCTACCCCACCATTGCTCCCCTTAAGGGTCTGGATGGCGGGAATGCTTCGCCATCCGGGTAAATGGGGATGCTTCCAGACGGTGGATCGTACGAAATGGAGCGCGACGCCAGGTTGTCGGAACTCTGTAACTGTTCAAAAATGCTTGACTTCCGTGGCGCATCCGCCGTCCAGTACTCCTGGAGTTTCTTCCACGTTGGCTCCTCGACCAGTTGGGAATTGAAGGCCACTGCCAGATGGAAATACCTCAGCGCAGCCTGTTCATCCCTTGCCAGCAATGAACGCACACTGTAACGAACGGCCAAACCAGCCAACTTATCGATTGATTGGGGAAGGCGATTGGTTACTTTTTTAAGGTTCCGGACGGAGGCTATGTCGGCAAATTGATGGTTCAGTACATACAACCCGATCACAGGCAACAGGTTTGTGTCCGCCTGATTCGTGTCGCTCTGGGAATGTAGGCGGTGCAGCAGCAAAGGTTCTTTTATATATACGATGTCAAAATCAACGCTGATGTTAAAATCAAGAATACGGGTCCCGTAATATCTGGAAACGAGGGCTCCTGTCGCGTTTCTGCCATCGACTATACTATTGCGGTACATGATCTGCGAGACGCTTGGATTTATCCCGGCCATCATGTAGACCGCCGCCTGTTCCTCCCCCGGAATAATGCAGGATTGGTTGTAGAATGGCGGTTCCTCAGTACGTCGGCCGTTCTCATCAATAATTGCCCTGTTCACGAGGGCGAACCCCGCATCAGGATGTGCTTCCAGAGCGTTGACGCAGCGCTCAACATACTCGGGTTCGAGAACATCATCGGAACAGAAATTAACAAAGTATTCCCCCTGCATGTTTCTTCGACAATTAGCAAAATTTGCATCAGGTCCGAAATTCTTCCGATTGCGCGTGATATGCATCTTTTCGGGATACTTCCGCGCAAATTCCAATGCGATGTCCCAGGAATCATCCGTTGAAGCGTTATCGGAAAAGCACAGCTCGATATTTTCATAGGTTTGGGCGAACACGCTATCGAGGCATTGCTTGAGATAGCGTCCGTAATTGTAATTGTAGCACAGTATGCTGACGAGTGGCCTGTTCAGTAAGTTGGGCGCAGGCACACGTTTTTGGGCAACTCGGCGCACCAGGCTGAATCCTGCATGCGGATCAGAAATCATAGCCTGGACACAGCTTTTTATATATTCTGGCAAGAATGCCTGATCATTTTTAAGGAGAGCACAATATCTGCCTTTAGCCATCGCCGCGTAGAGGCATTCATTAGTTTGGGGACCAAGGACTCGTCTGTTTCGGTTGACCGTAATCCTCATGGGGTACCTACTCAGGAATTCCAGCGCTATATCCCAGGAGCCATCCCTGGTGGCGTCGTCAATCAGGATAACCTCGAAGTTCTTGAGAATGTCCTGATGAAAGATGCTGTCCAGGCATTGCCTGAGGTACTGCCCGTAGTAGTTATAGACAAGGATGCTGATCAGAGGATCTTTCGGATTGTTTTGGGTAGGGTCAGAATGCACTTTCGCTCCATGGTTCCTTTTTCTGTTATCAATTAGTGTGCCAAAATGAACCTCGCCTCGTGTTTCAGGGTATCCATGGAACTGAATCGCGGTATATAGCCGATTTGAGATGCACGATTGGAGGTCGAGTAGTAATTACTTTTTGCGCCGGTGGCGCTGGCGTTCTCCGAAAAGTCCCTTTTTTGATACTTCAAGCCATATTCCGAGGTGAAATAATCAAGAATCTCCTGCTTCGCCACCGGACGGGAACTACTGACATCGATAGCCTGGTTTATTTTGTCAGCATGGACGCACTTGACGATCATCGCAAAAAGATCTTCCGGGTGGAGGTAGTCGCGGACAATATTCGTGCTGTCCGTAACAAGCACTTTGTTGTCCAGGATGGCCTCCATTACATCCGTGATGAAATAGCCATCCGCCGGATTGATATACCTGCTGAAATAGGAAAAAATCCGCAGGTCGACGATTCTGAGGTCGGGGTGAGCCCGGTGTTTCGCCTCAGCATTGATCCGAACGATCCCGTAATAATCCTCCGGAACGACACGGTTCACCTGAAGGTGATTCACGGAAGATTCCTGCGCCGGCGCCGAGAATCCCTTGCCATACACGGCCCCGCTGCTGAAGCTAATGTAGAGCGCATCCGGATTCGTGTTTTGCAGATAGCGGAGAGCCAGGCCGTCGAATTCTTCAGTTACTGTAAAATACCTGGTGAAATCACAATTATGCTTATTGCGTGTTTCCACGCCGACGCAATTGATAATGACATCGTACGAATACGATGAAAAAGCCTGATAATCCGTGCAAATAGTATAATTGCCGCTCCCGGGTCTTCCGATTGCGTCGAGAAATTGTTGCACTTTGTCTGCCGATCTCGAAAAGAGAACCATTTGATCGTCACTACGGTCGAGGAACCTGTCGATCAGGCCTTTGGCGATATGAGATGTGGCGCCCATAATGACAATGTTCATTGATAGACACCTTTCAAGCGTTCTGCCGCCTCCTGCAAATCATCCTCCTGAAACAGCCGATATTTGATGAAATTGCATTGCGCACACACATCGTTCGCTTGGTCGCGGCCGTCGAGCATGGCGAGCCGAAAGCTGCGATAGCCCTCTCCATTCCAAATTTCCTGCATTGTCTGATGGTTGGAATCGCCCATGATCGCAGGATAGGAAATTTGGTAGCAGGGCACCACCTTGCCATCCGGGTTTATCTGCATTGTAAAAAAGGGTTGCGGACAAACTTGGATGGGCCCGACGGGCAGACCAAACTGCGTTGCACTTCCACCGGGGTTTTTGAGAACTTTTTCGTAGTCAACCCCCGGCATGATCGGTACGGCGTTTTCAACTGCCAGAGAATCGCAGATATCGCCAAAAATCTCGTAGAACTTCTGTTCCGTATCCGTATCGTCCAGAGCATAGTCAACAATCTTGATATAGACATGCGTATCGGTTTTCTGCTTGTAAAAATATTCGATATTCCTGACGAAATTTTCGAAATCGATATCCACCTTGCTGATTTGACGATATTTTTCTCCGGATATTCCCTGCAGCGATATAACCATGCGCGAAAGTCCGGCGTCGATCAGGGCGTCCGACATCTGCCTTGTCAACAACGAACCGTTGGTCAACAGTTCGACCCGGAGGGCGACGTTCCCGGCGACCGCATAGGCGATCATATCCGCAATGTTTTTGTGCAATAGGGGCTCGCCCATTCCGACAAAGCGCAACACCTTAAGCCGATCATCGAACAGGGCCAGTTCATCGATGCATTTCTTGTACAGGTCGTATTTCATGACCGGCCAGTCGGAGACAAACCCGCGTTTCTGCCGGGGAACGGCATGAAAACAATATTCACACGTAAAATTGCATGCATAGATTGGAAAAATCTGCACCACAAAAGGCGTCTTCAGCGGGAGGACATCCGCCAAGCGGGTTCTTGCGCCACCTGGAGCACGGCCGGAAATTATTTTTGCCTTCATAGATCTAGCGTCCATCAGATTTGCAGGGCTGAAGCGACAAATTGAATGGCGATCGTGTTTCGTCCTCTTCCGTGAAGACTTCATAATATGGAACAGGCTGCGGCTTGTTATAGACACGACCGGCGATATACTTGTCGATGAAGTATCGATCATGCGCGATGGAACAGACATCGACATGTTCGCCGAACCATTTTATATTCAAACCCCTTTGAATGATCTCCCGTAGCGGCTCCTTGAAGATATTGCCAAGAGAAATAAAAATATACTGGCAGGGCAAAACATCGCCGTATTGCGTAACGCACACCATCCCCTTTACGGCCGTGCACCCCAGGTCGAGTCCGTAAGCCGGCGTTAAATGGCTGAAAATTTTGTGCTTTGTTTCCAATTGCTTCACATATTGAAGGTCTTCCGCATCGACAAGCATGTCATATTTTCCCTGCCATGCACCGACGGGCTTCGCGAAGGTCAGGAAAACACCAAGGTCCTTATTGTTGAAATACTCGATGAACTCGATGAATTCAGCGGAATGCAACCGCTGCTTCGTGACGACCGTACTTACAAAAACAGCCAGTCCGGCTTTCCGTGAGGCTTCGACAGCCTGGAGCGCCCTTGCGTGGGCCCCCTTTCGCCGGCGGAAATGGTCATGTGCTTCGGCATTGAGGCTGTCGACACTGACTTGAATCCGGTCCACCCCGATGGCTTTCAGGTGCTTTGCACGGTTATCGTCCAGGAGCCAACCGTTAGTCACGGAGTTGACATAGAACTTTCGCGGGTCAATCGCCTTGACCATCTCATCGTAATCCGTATTGACAAAAGGCTCTCCGCCATTGATCTCGAAACGGGCGAGCCCCATTTCATCAGCTTGTCGAGCTAACTCCTTGACTGCTTCCGGAGTCATCTTGCGCCGGTTTCCATTTCCCTGCTGCTGCAGACCCTTGATGGAACAATGCCGGCAAGTCATATTGCAGGCATAATTGTATTGAAGCTGAATGATCGCTATGCTCTCGCCGCATCGGACTTTTTCGTCAAAGCGCAGAATTTTTTCATAAACGTATGGTTTTTCTTTGCGGAGAAGGCTTCTTTTGCTTTCCTCGTCCCTTGAATTAAGAGTTTGCATAAGCTCTAATGCCTCCTTTCGGCATTAAATAAGATCCTTTTCGAATACGTTGCACCTATAACTATGCGAATGAGGTGGCTTAGAATAATCGGGCACAGCTTCGAGCGCCTTCCCCCCTAAATATCGTCGATATATTTCCTGTAGACTTCCTGCATATGGAGCAGGTTTGCCGGGCAGCGATCATGCCACGCGAGATATCCTGCATCTTCCAGGGACAGCCCTTCGTTTCGCAGTTGGAATGTGGCGGGAAGAAAGCATTTGTACAATAGCGAGATAAAATGACCGCGAATTTCATGCTCCTCATGGATAATCTGGTGAAGGGCAATCGGCGTGGGGCCAAATCGGACAGCCGCCCCGATTTCGGTTTCGGCCACTTTTTCCACCCTTGTTTCCAACCCTTCTTTGAACCGTACGATTCCACCGGGGACATGCCAACCTGTCCCGGCATATTGGTCATTTCTCCATGACAAAAGCGTCCGTCCGTTCTCATCCTTAATCAGCAGATCGACATTGACGAGCGGAGTCGTTCGGCTGATAAAAAAAAATACACTTTCCGGCAAACCCAACGAGGGCCGAGGAACTGCCTCGACAAGAGTTTTTATGGAAGCTTCAATTCTCAGATGGTCCTCCTGTCCTGACATAGCCATCTACCCTGATCCTCAACAGGCAATCGCACATTGTGAACCCGGCCCAATCCTCTGATTTCCGGGCTATTCCCGAACGGCAAACAGCATATTCCCGGCAAATTCTTCCCTGTCTAAAAACGGCCACATATCTTCGATCGGCCTTGAAGACATCGTACCGTCTTCGTTCTTTACAGAAGAAACTCTGGGGGCTGTCACCTGGTTTGGTGAAATCATCACTTCGCAAACCAGGGAGCCTTCCGCCATCAATATTGCTCTGACTTGTTCCCTGATCTCGTGATGGCTATTAATGGTAGCAATCTTCAGGCCAAACGCCTCAGCCACTTTCGTTATACTTGGCAAAGTCATGCCGCTTTCGCCATTGCTTCCGACAAAAAAGCCGTCGAAGTAGTTTTTTTGTGTAGCCTGAATTGAGCCGTATCCTTTATTGTTCAGGATGAAGAATTTGATAGGGAGATTGAGTCGCTTGACGGTCTCCAACTCCTGGATGTTCATCTGAAATCCCCCATCTCCATCGACACATACAGTGCGTTTTCGACCGCCGGCAAGGCAGGCCCCGATGCTCGCCGAAATTCCAAATCCCATGGAACCCAGCCCCTGCGTGTTAAGAATCCGCATGCCGCGTTTCACGCGAAACGCCTGCATTGTGACTTCGCTGCAGGTCCCCGAACTGCCCGGAACGAGCAGGTCTTCCCCACTCATCTCATCGGACAGCACATCGATAAGGACATACGTGCTCACGCCCTCGCATTCTTTCCAGTATTGGGGAAGGACGACGGGATACCTGGCTTTCCAGTCCCTGCACCGTCCCCACCAGGCGCAGCGCGCTTTCTGCGCGACCGTATCCGATTGCCTGATGAACTCCCCAATTGCCATAGCGGCATCAGCGCAAATCGGGACATCGATCTCCATATCCATTTTCCGAATTTCGGCGGAATCGATATCGACAATGACCTTCTTTGCCGCCGGGGCAAAATTGCGATGATTGTAGCTCGTCTGCCCCAGGTCGAGGCGAGCCCCCAGAACGAGAATCCAGTCGGAATTCTGTTGTGCGAAATTTGCCGCTCGCTGTCCCACTGAGCCAGGTCTGCCAATATAGAAAGGATGATCGTCGGGAAGAATGTCGGCCGTTTTCCAGGTTGTGAGGACCGGCACGTTTAGAGCATCGAACAAAGACTCGAGTTCATCGATAGCTTTGCCGAGCCTGACGCCGTTTCCTACCAGCATGACAGGCCTTTCCGACCGGTTGAGAAGCTCTATGGCGGCGCCCACCTGTTTTTCAAGCTCTTTACGGTCGTCGTGATGGGCCAGTTCGGCAGGCTCATATCCATTCAGCTTTTTTTCATCGATGACAGCCGATTGCACATCCAGCGGTATGTCGATCCATACCGGTCCGGGCCGGCCGCTGCCGGCAAGGTGCAAGGCTTTGTCGATATGATATCTTATTGAAAGAGGGTCGGTGACGGTAACGGCGTATTTGGTAATGGATTCCACTATCCGGACGATATTGAGTTCCTGGAATCCCATCTGCCGGACCCCTCTATCGCCAATGAGATCCGCGCGTTTGACCTGGCCCGAGATAAACAGGCAGGGAGTGGAATCCAGCCACGCACCGGCCAAACCCGTAATGGCGTTGGTACCCCCCGGCCCAGTCGTCACAAGGGCGACTCCCAGATTGTTCGTGTACTGGCCGTAAGCTTCCGCGGCGATTGAACAAGCCTGCTCATGGAGATTGCAAACGTATCCTATTTCAGAACGCCGGCCCAACGAGTCCACCAGGTGCATGCTGCCGCCGCCCGCCAAGAGGAAAACGTGTTTGACTCCGGTTTCGGCAACGCGTTGCACAACATAATCGGATAATTTTATCATATTATGCCAAACCTTTGACGCCTCACCAACGAAACAGCGCTGTTATGTCGAGATCATTATAGTTGAATGCTATTATGCTGCCGATGGTTTTTAGCTTCTCTTCATTCATCTTTACAGCGGCTTCAACTGTTGGACCGTTTTCACCATAAAACGAGTACAATGTTGTGACGTATTCACTTAAGCTGAATAAGTATCCCAAATAGTAAAAACACTCACCATCATCAAAGTTTATACCCAAAGCATTTTTAATAGCGTTCGATATAGGCATTTCGTCAGTTACTGTAAATTCTCTTTTAGGTGTAATGACTTTATCGTATATACCGAGACTTGATAGCAATCTATTAGCAATAAACGTATATACCACATTGGATGGATGCCACCTATTTAACATTAGCTTTTCATCCATATATTTGTTCCTGAAGAGAAAGCTCACATTGGCATCCATATGTAAAAGTGTTTCAACATTTTCTAGTCTTTTCAATGCTATATCAAAAATAGTCTTGTACAAGATCGCATGTGATCCATTGCTGTGAAATTCACGGCAGAAGTTGATTGCTTTATCCCTGTCATATCCGTTAATATAACACCACAAAACAATGCCGCATTGGGCATCAGGAGCAAATGTCTTGTCTGTACGTATAGGTATTCTTGTGGTGAATGGAGTAAAGCCAATAAAGTCTATATTCGGGAATATTATTATCGGTATCTTTTTGGCGCTTTCATTAAACTCTATCAGCTTGGATGTGTTGGCCATGCCAAATTTGGAATCAAAAAGCGGCTGCGTAAGTATAATATCTGCATCATTGTACTGATGCGGAAAGTTATTAATATTGTCCATGTTCCACACATGTACGGGCGCCAGGTCGACTATCGTATATGATCGGTTAAAGCTATCCACTGATCGCAAGAGAAACTTAATCGGGCCTTGCTGGCAATTTCCAACGATCAAACACTTTTTCATCAACTATCCTTTTGAAACTGAATCAGGACAGTGGCCGAACCGTGCTTTTACCATCTCCGGTAGCTGTTGCATCGAGAATGCCTCAAGACCATTGCCCTTGGCTCAGACGACCTCCAGGGCCATTTGTGTAATCTTCGTCGGAGAGCTTCATCATACTAGATCGACCATTTGAATAAGTAGGTCTTGATTGGCGACAGCACCAATTCGGCAAGTTCCTCGAGCGCCTCATTCATCTTTTGGCCGGATTGATTCCAGGGGCGTGGGATGAGCACGGTGTTTATGCCGAGCGAAATCGCCCCGGCAATATTCTCTTCGCTGTCATCCACCAGGATATCCGCTTTGCCCCACCATCCGAGAAAATCCGATTTACTGGTATGGTATCGGGCTGCTTCAATTCCGGGTCGTGAAGAAGGGATCACGTTAAAGGACCGAATCCAGCGGCCGAAATTTCGCATCACCCATTGGGCCGAAACAGGGCTTGCGCTCAGGGGGGCAGCCGTAAGAGCAACGTTGTGGGCGCTATCGCCGTAGCGGCAAAACCACTCGAATACCTCGGCAACCGGTGGCATCTTTTCGGCCATTGCGGAGAGCCGAAACTTGTCCAGGGATGCCAGATATTCCATGTGGCTGATTCGCAGAAGTGCATGTGGAGGATTGCTCGTAAGCCGGTCGTATGTAATGAAACGATCAGCGCCGCTCGAGGCCGCATAATCCTCAAACCATGCCCCCATAAGATCATTCAATACATCGTCCACATCCCAAACGATCGTTTTCATTAGTTAAACCAATATGTCAGCAGGGTCTTGCGATTCTCGTTCTCCATAATGGCCGGATCGAGATAGAATGAATCATCGGTGTAGTGCGTCGAGGATATCTCCTCTATAATAGATCCGTTCTCGCTGCCGAAATAATGACGCACGCCCGGCTCAACGGTCATTATGTCGCCTGTTGTCAATCGCTTGCGCGTTCCATCCAATTCGATATCGACGTCGCCAAAAAGGACATGGAAGGTTTCTTCCTTCTGCCGATGGTATTGGGTAGGATGCTTCTGGCCCGGGAGGAGTACGATCAGCTTTTTGCAGTACATACGGTTCACGACGGTCATCATGGTGAGACCGAATTCGTGGAATCTGTCGATCCCATAGTGATGGGAGATTTCCAGGTCCACTTGCGAAGGGATCGGTATGCTGCTCCTGCGCAGAAGCGCTTTCACCTCCTGCACTATGTTAAAAACTTTTTCCTGAAAGTTTCGGATGACCACATTGGAGGCGAGCAAAGGGGCATCGGCCTCGATGTCCTCGCAGGCGTGCAGTCCCGAATATTTTGAAAGATCATTGGCGGTAATATGGCCATCCAGTGTCGGAATGGCTGCGAATACATCCCGATGGGGGATTCTCTCGCCCTTTTTGAATGCCCGCCCAGCAAACAGCCCTCTTTGAAGCGATCGAAGGCTCGCCAATTCCTCTTTGCTGAATTCCGCGCGTTTTCCGGGATCACCACACAGTTCGAATGCAACCTGCGCCGAACGCAGCCACCTTTGAGCCTGTTCGGGGTTGGCCGAATAATCGTTTAAACGGATCTTGCCGTCAGGGACCCCGACATGCTTTTCAAAAACGGTGACTCCCTTGCCTACGGCAACCTTAACGGCTTCAACGTTTTCGGGGTCTTCATGCGTGGAATATCCTATCCTGACCTGAGGGTAGCGCGCCTTGAGAATGTCGATCTGGTTGAGCTGAGAACGTGCGGCGGGAGTCGGGTACTGCGCCACGCAATGCATGATTGCGAAGTCCTTTTTCCTGTGCTCGAAAAAGCTGACCACCTTATCGATATCCTGCAGTGCGATACCCGCTGTGGAGGCGATGATAGGTTTTTTTGCCTTGACGATCCTTTCAAGAAGGGGCCAGTCAGTAAAAGAACAGCTCGCCACCTTGATAATATCGAAGTCGTGTTCTTCGATCAGATCGACTGATTCTTCGTCGAAAGGAGTACAGACGGTCACAAAACCCTGTGCCTTCATTTCATCCCGGAGCATTTTATACTGATCATCGCTCAGGCGGGTTTCGGTGAAGCGCTTTACATACTTGAAATCCATCCTGCCTTTGTAGTCCGGATGTATGAATGTATCGAGCCGGCGGTACTGCAGCTTGAATCCGAAGTTGAACGGAAATTCCTTCGATATCCTGCTGAACTCTCGAATTATCTTGAGGCCATGCTCTGACAATCCCATGTGGTTATTCGCCATCTCAAATATGAACAGGGGTTCCAGGGAATTTAGTTTAAGCATTGCTTCCTCCCGGCTTAACCAGGTTAGAGTCACTGGCTTCAAGCAAAGATTTTCGGTATTCGATGGAATACCTCCAGCACGTAATCCATCATAGGCGGAGATATGCCGGGATAGATACCGATCCAGAATGTTCGGTTCAGCACGGTATCCGACACCTTCAGGTCCCCTGCTACTCGATAAGGCTTGTCACGATATGCGGGCTGGCGAATCAGGTTGCCCCCAAAAAGCAGCCGCGTCGCTATCTTGTGTTCTTCGAGGCAGCGCACCACGGCATTACGGCTGAAGGGCGCTCCGTCCCTTACGGTTATGGGGAATCCGAACCAGCTTGGTACGCTGCCGGCCGTAGCTTCCGGCATTATAAAGAACTCACTCAAATCGCTCAGGCCTTGATGGATCATTTGAAAATTCTTGTGCCGGATCTCAGCGAACGCAGGCAATTTTTTCATCTGCGAAACACCCACTGCGGCCTGCATATCGGTAGCTTTGAGGTTGTAGCCTATATGGGAATAACAATATTTGTGGTCATAGCCAAACGGCAGTTCTCCAAGCTTCCAGTCAAATCGCTTCCTGCATGAATTGTCTTCACCCGGTCCGCACCGGCAATCACGCCCCCAGTCTCTGAAAGACTCGACAAGCAACTTTAGCTCAGTCTGTTTCATCGAGACACATCCTCCCTCGCCCATGGTGATATGATGCGCGGGGTAGAAGCTAAAAGTGGAAAGATCGCCGAACGTGCCGACCTTCCGGTCCTTATAGATAGACCCTAAAGCATCGCAGCAGTCCTCAATGAGCCAGAGATGATGGCTTGTGACAAACTCCAGCACTTTGTCCAGGTCAAATGGATTGCCGAGTGTATGCGCCAGGACCACTGCCTTCGTTCGGCCCGAGTATGCCTGCTCCAGTTGCGTGGTATCGATATTGTAGGTGGGAAGGCTTATATCGACAAAAACAGGGACCATTCCGTTCTGGATAATGGGATTAACCGTGGTGGGGAATCCCGCAGCCAGGGTAATCACCTCATCGCCCGGCTTCAAAGCGCGCTCTCCCAGTTTAGGAGAAGTTAGACTGGAAATAGCCAATAGATTGGCGGATGATCCGGAGTTAACAAGGACCGCGTATTTCGAGCCCAGAAAACGGGCCATTTCCTGTTCGAAATCTCGGGCAAAACGTCCTGTTGTCAGCCAGAAGTCGAGAGAGGCATCCACCAGGTACTGAATGTCCTCCGCGTCGAAGGTCCTTCCGGATACCGGCAGCAGGCTCTTCCCGGGCACAAAACCGGTGGGCGCAAAAGCAGCGTCGTAATATTCAGCAACCAAATCCAGGATTTTATTGCGCAACTCAGCACTCTTATTGCCCATTGAAGTAATTCCCGTACCAATCGATAGTTTTTCGCAGCCCGTCTTCCAGCTCGAACTGGTGTTTCCATCCCAGCTCTCCGCGAGCTTTTGCCGCGCTTAGATACTGGTTGCGAATCTCGTTTTGGGCCTCATTGCGGACATCAGGCACGAGCTTTGAGCCCATCAGGTCAAGTATGCGGCGCACGAGATCGAGGGCGGTGATTTGCAACTCGTTGGAGAAGTTAAAGGCTTTTCCGCGCAGACGATGGTCCTCGGCGAGCTTTTCGGCCAAAAGCATATAGGCTGCCGCTCCATCTTCCACATAGAGATAATCCCTCACAAAAGACCCATCCGAACGGATAACGGGGGATTGTCCGAAGAACACCGACCGGATCGTTCCGGGAACGATCCGGTTCCAATTAAGGTCCCCGCCCCCGAAAAAATTTCCGCACCGTGTGATTGTGACCGGAAGTCCATAGGATGTGGCATAGGACTGGGCGATGAGGTCCGCGCATGACTTGCTTACGTCATACGGATGACGGCCCTGCAGAGCAATCCCCTCATGATAAGGCAACTGCTCGTGGTTACCGTAAGCTTTATCGGATGAGGCAAGGACGATTTGCTTGACCATCGGACTGTGTCTGCAAGCTTCGAGTAGAATCCATGTCCCCTGAATGTTGCTTTCAAATGTGGAAATCGGGTTCCGATTGGCAACTGCCACAATCGCCTGGGCCCCCAGGTGGAAAACCGTATCGATCTCGTACTCTCCCAGAGCACGCTCCATGCACGCCTGATCTCTCAGGTCGCCTCGAACCACCTTGAGCCGTTCCAGGAGACCGGATCGCACTGCCTCACTCTGAGGCACCCAATCGCGAACGAAACAGACAACGTCTGCCCCCGCTTCATAGAGCCTGCGGACCAGCCAACTGCCCAGAAACCCGGCTGCACCTGTTACCAATACGGGACGGTTCTTCCAAAAGGACTTGTTCAAGCTTGCACCCTCCAGGGAACGTTTCCAGAAGCCCACATATTTTCCAGCAGGTGAACATCTCTCAGTGTGTCCATACACTGCCAGAAATCATTGTGACGGTAAGCCATAAGCTGATTTTCCCGGGTAAGACGCTCCATTGGTTTAGATTCAAAAGATGTATCGTCGCTATCTATATAATTGACGATTTCAGGCTCGAGCACAAAGAAACCGCCGTTTATCCATCCCTCTCCGGTTTGCGGCTTCTCGGCAAAGGTCGATACCCTCTCGCCGTCAAAGCTCAAATCGCCGAAACGCGCAGGTGGTCGAACAGCGGTAATTGTGGCGATTTTCCCGTGATTTCGATGGAACTCAACGAGTTGATTCATATGCACATTCGAGACACCGTCCCCGTAAGTTAGCAGAAAGGGCTCTTTCCCGATGTATTGTGAAATCCTCTTCACGCGTCCACCTGTTTGAGTTTTGACACCCGTATCCAGCAGATGAATCGTCCAGTCCTCCGAATGTCCGTTGTGCACCATCAAGTCCCCCGTGAAGAGCCGTACTGTGAGGTTGCACGTTCTTTTCCTGTAGTTGATGAAGTAGTCCTTTATGATCTCACCCTTATACCCGAGCGCTACTACGAACTCAGTGAAGCCATAATCGGCAAAGCTGCGCATAATGTGCCAGAGTAGCGGTTTGCCACCGACTTCAACCATGGGCTTGGGTTTGACAACCGTTTCTTCGGAAAGACGGGTGCCCAATCCTCCTGCCAAAATTCCAACCTTCATCTTTTGTCCCCCTTTTCAAAAAACTGACATCGGGCACAGCGCGCTCTTGTTGACCAGGCTCTGCTACCAGCTCCCCAGCCCGCTGAAGGGTCTGTAATAACGTCGGGCGCTGGTTTTCGATCACATGTAAAGCAAATACCCTGCCAAAGAAAACTTCTGGTGCTGGTGGCGAGTCTGACCGGCGCACATCCTGAGATTCCACGCGAGAAACTGCGGCGGATCAAAGTTTTTTTCGAAAGGGGGTGGATTTGGAATTATTCGGCCCACTAAAACAGCCGCCGAAAGAAACACGGGGAAAAGAGGTATTGCAGGCCTTGTATTCTAAACGCTTTGCGGCTGGCTTAAAAACAGGCAAAACGCAGGACACGCCATACTGTGAAGCCTTTGCGGTTTAAGCAAACATAAAAGGGAGTTCTACAGGGGCAGCTCGCCCTCTTCTGCTGATCCGCTTTGGCCCATATGTTTGTATTCTATTATTTCGTCTCTATATTCCACACCGTATATGAACAGCATTATCATGGCGAAACTGAGAATGAGCGGTCCATACAGGATGCCTTTCAACCCAAAATACTGAACTCCGCCAAGTATAGCTAAAAAGATGTAGAAGGGAGACATCTTGGATTTGCCCTGCATTAGAAAGGGACGGACGAAATTGTCGATGATTCCGCTCGCCACGATGGACCAGATTGCCAGAAAAACGGCTGATTTAAACTGGCCCAGCAAGACTAGATAGAGCGCGATTGGCACCCATATGAGGTAAGTCCCTACAAGCGGGATAAGGGAGGCTAGGCCAGTCATGGTCCCCCAGAAAAGACCCGGGAAATTCAGGATCGCGAAAACGAATGCCCCCAACGATCCCTGGCAGATCGCGGTAATGAACGTACCCAGGAGCACAGATTTGGTAACGACCCTGATGCCGTTGATAATCCGGTCTTCCTGCTCGGCCCTGAGAGGTGAGTAATAACGGATCGTGCTCACCATTTCCCTGCCGTCGCGCACAAGGTAAAACGCAATGAAGATCATAACGAAAAACTGCGCAACCAGGCTCGCCACGTTGCCCAGTATGGAAGCGGCTTTTCCCAGCAGAAACTGCCCTATGTTCTTGCTAAGATAGAGCAGATTGTTGGTGATATCCGTTTTGTTTATCTCAAGGAAAGCAAACCGCTCCTGCAATTTGGCCAGATATTCATTGATTCGGGGGTCCTGGACCAGTTGTTGTAATTTGCCTTCCCGCAGCCATTCGTTGGTTTTGTTTACCGTATCGAGCCCTTGCGCCACCAGGGTGGAAGTAAAAAGAAAAACCGGGATTGCTATCACAAAAGTTATTATGAGTACGATTATCATGGCAGCCAGGTTTTTTCGCCCCTTGAGGCACCGCTCCAGGTAGATTTGCAAAGGATTGAAAATCGAGGCCAGCACAATCGCCAGAATGAGTGTATCTATGAATGGAAACAGAATTAGATATGCCAGGTATATAGAGACTGCGAGGACGAGGAGCAGAAATGCCCTGTAGCCCTTTATTCGCCCGGCTCTCTGTTCTGCAGTGTCAGAATCCGCCATACGAATCGGCTCCATGGCGCATTCACCGCGCAGGGGACACAACGCAGTTCAGCGCAACCATAAGAGTCAGTTACGACCAAGGCGTTGGAAGATCGCGAAGCAGCCCCGTGCATCGCGCGCCTCGCCCAACCGGAAATGACTCACCTTCCCTTAAGCCCGCTTATCATGTCTTTGATCATTCTCCGCGCTCTGGGCCCCTGCGGTTGACTCTTGACGCCTTCCGGCTCGATTGGACCGCGTTGGCGGCGTCCCCCAGTTCGCGATAGAGATCCGATTCGAGCAAAAAGATTTCCTTCAGTTTCGCGGGTTGTCTCTGATAGAGCAGTTCGGCCTTCTTTGCGAATTCCAGGGCCTTGCGTTTTTCTCCCTTTTGTTTCCATGCCCTGGCAAGGAGAATGAAAGCTTCACCATTGCGGGCGTCTATCCTGACGGCCTTCTCGAGTGTCCGGATTGCAATGTCCGGTTTTCCCCTTTCCAATTGCCCCCTGGCTTGACTGACTTGTTGCATCGAGGCTTGGCGTTGAGGCGATTTTGACGCTTCCTGTTTTTTTGATTTCTCCGGATGCTGCTTATTTGCGGCCGTTGGCGCCGGTCGAACCCCTAACTCCTTTTGCGCCGGAGGCTGAGCAGGCGGAGGTGATGCGGGCGTCTGTTGACTCATAACCTCTGGAGCCTGCGCTGCGGGTGGGACCTGCTGAACGACAGGAGCAGCGGGCGGCGGCGCTGAGTAAGAAAGTGACGCGGGAGGCGAAATGTATTCGGGGGGGATATAGACTTGTTTTTGCTCGCACCCCGAAAAGGCGATGACCGTTAACAGGGTAAGCAGCATGCCCTGACGGCGGCGCCTTCGGGTTCCTGTTGCGAGATCAAGACTCATCGATGCCTCCCCGGGGGTTGCGCCCAGTAAGCGCTCACATAAGAAACCGGACATGCATGATTGCAATTTCATAAAGTGTGAAAAACCCGTGCTGATGGGCATAAGCCTTCAAGGTCTCCGCCATTTTATTATCTGTTATGAATAGTGCAATAACCATTCGGCCTGCTTTCGGATAAAAAATCCTCCAGCTTCCGTTCTTTACAATGGGCAGTCGCTAGTTGACCTGAATCCGGGCAAATCACTTCCTCAACGATTCCGGGCGGCGCATCGAACTCTTGAGGTTGAATCCACGGCCGCACCAGGTTCATAAACCGCGCCCAGATGTTTGCCGCGCCCTGCGCCCCGGTAAGACCCGTAGGGCTGTTGTCGTCATATCCCACCCAGACCAGGGCCAGCAGATCCGTCGTATATCCAACGAACCAGGAGGCCCGGAACTCTCTTGTAGTACCAGTCTCACCTGCACACGTGAAGTCAATCCCGAGTCGTTTAAGCCCCTTGGCCGTACCTCTTTCCATAACCCCCTCAAGAAGGCTCGTTATGAGAAAGGCTTTTGCAGGAGAGGTCACCGAAGAGAAGTCGATATGCCTCCGCTCAAGGACTTCCTCATTCTCTGCCACGATCTCCTTGAGGCTGAGCAGATAAGGCTTTTGACCGTCGTTGCCTAGAACCGCGTATGCCCTGGCGAGTTCCATGGGGGTCAACTCGAACGAACCCATCGCAAGCGAGGGCATGTCTCCGGGTGGCGATTCTACACCGAAACTCCTGAGTGTCCCGATTATTTCATTCAGGCCTGTTTCGACCGCAAGGTTTACCGTTGCTGCATTGAGCGACTGCTCGATGGCTTCGCGCAAAGTGACCTTACCTCTATACCTGCCGTCGAAGTTTCTTGGGGTCCACGAAACGCCGTTAAGTTCGTAGGGCACGGGCAGATCGAAAAGCCAGTCGCTGAGTTTAAAGCGATCGAGCGCACTAAGATAGATGAAGGGTTCGAGAGCCGACCCTGCTTGGCAGCGTCCCTTGAGAGCCCTGTTGAAGTTGCTCTCGGCATAGTCTCTTCCCCCGACCAGGGCGTAGAGTTCTCCGGTTTTGGGCTGCAAGGCGATCAACACCGCCTGGAGCCGCCGAGAGGGTTTGGATTCATCTGAAGCTGGTCCCTCGCCGCTCTCATTCTCAATTTCAGCAAGGCCATCCCGAATCGCCGTTTCGGCGGCGGCGGCCATTTCAGGCTGAAGGGTCGTATAGATACCCAATCCCTCCGAGGCGAGCGTCACAGGAGCGTAAAGCTCTTGCGCCTGCATGCGCACATAGTCCACAAAATACGGGGCTATGCGGGCGGAGGTGGATGCGGGAGGCACCCTCAAGACTTCCAGAAGCGCTGAGTCATATTCGGAGAGCGATATTTTGCGAAGCGCGAGCATCCGCTTCAATACCAGGTTTCTGCGCTCCAGGGCGGCCTGACGGTTTACAAGCGGTGAATAATTGTTGGGCCCTCTTATCATCCCCGCCAAGGTGGCGGCCTCCGCAAGGGTCAGGTCCTCGACGTTGCGCCCCAGGTAATATGCCGAGGCTTCGCCAATTCCGTGTATAGCAACACTGCCCCTCCGTCCCATATAGATTTCATTCAGATACATCTCCATTATGTCATCTTTTTTGTAAAGAGCTTCCAAGATAAGAGACATGGAAAATTCCACGAATTTTCTGCTAAAACTGCGTTCGGATTCCAGGAAGTAGTTTTTTACGAGCTGCTGGGTAATCGTGGAACCGCCCTGAACGACCCGGCCCGCTTGGAAATCAGCGAGCATCGCTCGAAGTATTCCGAAAAGGTCAATGCCGCTGTGTTCGTAAAAGCGGTGGTCCTCGATTGCCACCACAGCATCGATCAAATGCTGTGGAACCTGCCGGATATCGATGAGCATCCTGCTTTCGCGTTCGGGCCCAAAGAGGCGCGCTATTTCCAGCGGCTCCAGCTCAAGGAACGAAATCTCTTCCTGCGGACTGCGGATGGCAGCGATCCTGTTTTGGTCAAAATCGAATTCGACGAGTTGTGACGACATAAAGATGCCCGGGAACTGAAAATCCCTCAGGTGCGCAACCAGAGTGTTGCCCCACGATTTAAACTCGCCGGCGAGCACTGGCTCTTTTGAGGCCTCTTTATAGCGTCGCTCCTCGAGCATATGCCTGAGCTGGCCCAGCGAAAGCGCCTGGCCGCGATAGACGGGGACCGTTGAGGAAAAAACCCGCGCCGGCACGCTCCACCTTCTAGATGAAAAGCGGTTCTTGATTTCGTTGTAAAGATAATAAGAGAAGCTTGCAGCAAAAAAAGCGGAAAAAAGAACGAATAGGGATAGACCCCACAGTATGTATCTGCGCCGCTTCGGTTTCTTAATAAAAAGCTTCATGTGGACGATCTCAGATCTTACACGCTACTCTTTTCTGTCGAACCTGACAATGCATTCCAGATGCGGCGTATGTGGAAAAAGATCGATTGGCTGTACCTCTTTTATGTTGTATGCCCCGAGAAGCAGGGCCGCATCCCTGGCCAGACTTGCCGGATTGCATGAGACGGCGATGATTCGCCCCGGCAGGATCTCGAGCAGCTTTTGGACCACTTTCGGATGCATTCCAGCCCTGGGAGGATCCACTATCACTACGTCAGGATGTCCCCTCTCCGAAGCCTTCCCGATCATGTCCTTCAAATCGCCCGCCAAAAAAGAACAGTTGCTGATTGCATTGATCCTGCAATTCTCACGCGCATCCTGTACGGCATCTTCGACCAGTTCGATTCCGACAACGTTTCTTACACGCGAGGCGATATATAGCCCGATGCTTCCCGTTCCGCAATAGAGATCCCAGACATTCTCGGTTCCCTCAAAGCCGGCAAGCCTGCTGACCGTTTCGTAGAGCTTCTGCGCCCCTGGAGTATTCGTCTGAAAAAAAGAGTGAGCGGATACCTGGAAACGAAGCTCCCCGAGCCTTTCTTCTATAAACCCCGGTCCGAACAGTGTGCGGCTCGAATCTCCAATGGCAACTTGAGACTTTTTATCATTTATGGAATGGATGAGAGTCGTAACTCGAGGGAATTTCGACCGGAGATGATCTGAAAGCCTGTCCACACTGTCGTCTGCGCGTGGGTTCCCGGATGTGATGAGATGAATGAGAACCTGGCCGGTGCTCTTTGCCTCCCTTATGACCAGAAAACGCCAAAAGCCCTGGTGAGTGCGAATGCTGTAGGCCGGCAGGCCGCTTTTCACCGCCCATTGGCGGACTTCCCGCAGGATGGCGGCGGATTCAAGTGACTGGAGAAAACAGGTATCAATATTGAATACCTTGTCGAAAAGCCCCCTTATGTGAAGGCCGAGCGCGAAAAGGGACTCCCGTCCGAATTCCCGGTCAAGTTCTTCCGCCAGAAGCCAGCGCCTGTCGGAAAAGGTAAATTCCATTTTATTTCTATAGTGCAGCTTTTCGGGGGAGGCAATAATGGGTCCAACTTCGGTTTCGCCTGCCCCCGCAATATGCTGGAGGCACTCTACAACGTGGGCTCTTTTCCAGAAAAGCTGAGCCTCATAGGAGATATCCTGCCAGTGACAACCTCCGCAAATCCCGAAATGCGGACAAACGGGTGGCCTATATTCGGGCGATTGGGACAGCGTCTCGATTACCCTCGCCTCGGCGTAATTTCGCTTCTTCCTCGTTATTCGGGCCTTAACAGTCTGCCCGGGAACGGCCCGGTCCATGAAAACCACAAACCCGTCCGCTTTGGCTACTGCTTTGCCCCCAAATGCGAGCTTCTCAACCCGAAGCTCGATATCCGTCCCTTTGGTTATCTTTTCCACTATTCACCTGATCAGTTCATAACCGATTCGCGGGCAGGACCGCTCCCAATGCTGTTGACTGCAGAAAGCACTGCCAGTCAGAAGCGGCGATTGCACCCCTTTGAGAAAGGCCGCACATTGGCTCAATAAACTATTCTATCCCGAAGCGGATTAAAATGGAAACGAATCAATTCTGCCGAGGTTTTCGCGCCTGGTGATCAATTGGCCGGCGCCTTTGGGTCCAGCGCCTTTCTGATCGCTTTGGTGAGTGATACAATCGCATATGGCTTCAAAAGCACCTCGCAAATCCCAAGCTCCTCGGGCTCAGTTCCAATCAGGGTGTCACTGAAGCCGGTACACAGGATTATAGGGATGTCCGGACGCAGAGCTTTACACTTCCTGGAAAGCTCCACTCCGGTAATGACAGGCATGGTCATATCGGTAATTACCAGGTCAAAGCCGTTCGGGGCCGAGCAGAAGGTTTCCAGGGCTTCGGGGCTGCCGGTTCTTGATGTAACCTTGTACCCCATGGATTCGAGCATCTCCTTCCCCAGTTCCGTCAATGCCTTCTCATCATCGACAAACAGAATCCGTTCAGACCCGAACCCAATCGAATCAGCCACTTCCGCTTCGCCTGGTGTGACCGATTCTGCTACCATGGGAAGATAGACTTTGAAACTGGTCCCCTTGCCCGGCTCGCTATAAACGCTTACAGCGCCGCCGTGACTCTTGACAATGCCCTGGACTGTCGCTAGTCCCATACCGGTCCCTTCTCCAAGCTGTTTGGTGGTGAAATAGGGGTCGAATATCCGCTCCATGACAGCCGCATCCATCCCTTGTCCGGTATCGCTGACCGCGATCAGGACATAACGGCCTTGCTTCAGGCCACAGGGCGGCGATGTTATGAACCGGTCGATTTCCAGCCCGGACACATTCACGCTCAGAACTCCTCCCCGCCTGCGCATGGCATGAGCCGCATTGGCGCATAGATTCATAAGTACCTGATGGATCTGTGACGGCTCCGACAAGATTACCCCCTCTTCTGGCTTGAATTCGATCCTCTTGCGGAACTCGATCGTAGAAGGCAGAGAAGAGCGGAGCAGCTCGAGCGCCTCCTCTACAATGGGCGCCACACTCACGGGCCCTCGCTCCTGTTCGGATTTCCTGCTGAATGTAAGAATCTGTTTTACTAAATCTTTCGCGCGTTTGCCGGCCTTGAGCACCTGGTCCAGGGTCTGGCAAAGAGGAGACCCCTCAGGAAGCTTGTAGCGGGAAATCTCCGTGTAACCTATGATGGCTGTCAGTATATTGTTGAAATCGTGCGCTATTCCTCCCGCAAGTGTGCCGATCGCCTCCATTTTTTGCGCCTGTCGGAGTTCTCTTTCGAGTTTTACCTCGTTTGTGATATCCCGGTGGATGGCCACAAAATTGATTATGTTGCCTGAAGCGTCCCTGACCGGCGAGGCCGTAGCCTCAGCCTCATAGGAGCTGCCGTCCTTTTTCCTGTTACTCAGCCGTCCCGACCAGACCTCGCCCTTTAGCAGAGTTTCCCGAATGTCACCGTAAAAAAGCCTGTCCTGCCTGTCGCTCTTAAGTATCCCCATACGCTGCCCCAGTATCTCGGCTCGATCATACCCGCTCTGGCGCTCAAAAGCCGGGTTCACGTAGTGTATTACGAAGTTGATGTCGGCTATCACGACGCCTTCGGCGCATTGCTCTACGGCCGTCACCAGGCGGGTCCTTTCCGCTTCGGCGCGCTTTTGCCCTGAAATGTCGACTATTGCCCCGATCAGGCCTCCAGGCGATCCATTAAAACCTGAAAACGAAGCCTTGTGAAATACTACGTCACATTTCCCACCCCCGGGAGAATCTAAACTGAATTCGCAGATCTGGGCGCCGGGATTTTTGAGCAGTTCCGTGTCCTTTCCGTGGCAGATTTCCGCCTGTTGTTCAGGAGCAAAATCGAAGAAAGTCCGACCCACAATCTCCATCCGGCTCTTTCCCCATAAACCCTCGAAGGCTTTATTACACCCGAGATAACGGCCATTCACGTCCTTGAATTAAATGGGCAGGGGGAGCGTGTCGATCATTAGCTGCTGAAACCTTGCCAACTCATGGAGTGCGTCTTCGGCCCGCTTTTGTTCAGTGATGTTTCTGCCCACCGCCTGATATCCGATCAAGCTCCCCTCAAAATCGAATATCGCCCTGTGCGCCCACTGCAGCCATTCGAACTGCCCATCCCGTTCACCAAACCGATGCTCAACCGTACAGACCGGATTCCGGCGGTCCAGGCGAGCGATCTGTTTCTTCAAGCCGTCCAGGTCCGCTTCATGGACTTTATCAAGGAAACTGCTGCCAATCAGCTCATTGCCTACCGTGTTGAAAAATCGGCAGAAAGCGTCATTTACGAAAATAATGGTGCTATCGGGCAAAAACCTGCAGATGAGCTCGGACTGTTCGTCAACGATAGCGCGATAACGCGCTTCGCTCTCACGAAGCTCCTCCTCGACCTTTTGCCGATTCCTCACCATTCTGTTCGCCGAAATCGCCAACTTGTGAAATTCCTCGAAGTTAATTTTGCCGGCATCTATTATCGAGCATTCTTTTGCCGCCCTGTCGAAAAAGGAGCACAAAGCCTGCATACTGTCGTTGATCTTTGCGGAAAAGTAGCTGAAAACAGCTATCAGGCCGCAGGTGATGAACGCAAAGAATGCAATTATATACGCTATGCTCTTTGCGATGTTGCTGGATAACTCTTTCTTCTTGGCGGCGACAAAAGCATTCACGTCGTCGAGGTAGAATCCGTTCCCGATCGCCCGTCGCCAATCGGGAACACCGCTAAAAAAGGAAAATTTTCGAGCGGGTTCCTCCGTGCCTGGACGAGCGGGGACCACATATTCCAAGAAACCGCCATCAGCCTCTCCGGCCAGTCTGATCCACTCCTGCACTATTTTGACCCCATCGGGGTCAACACGGTCCCATTGATTCGATCCAACCTCCTCTTTTTTAGTGCCGGAGGCAAGCAGGACTCCATCGAAAGTGTACGCCGCTATATGGCTGTCGTCACTGGCATGAAGATCGTTTAACCATTGCAATACGTCATTTTGAAGTTGGGCTTCAACCTGGTCCAGGTATTCGCCTGTACCAATATACCAGTCAAAGGGTGCAAAATACTTGACAAATGACGCCTTGGTAAAACAACCTTCATAGTTTGGCTTATTCCATTCATACTCAATAACTCCCTCACCCGACTCCCTGCATACCCTTTCTAATTCCTTCAAAAGGGATTTTTCGTCGCACAATTTAAGGTTTATCCCATTCTGACCCTCAAATTGCGAATCGCCGTTTACTTCAACCAATCCATCATGGTTGATCGCAAAACAATATCCCCTGCCGTTTTTGTATTCGTACGATTTCAGAAATGATTTAACCAACTCTTTGAGCTGATCAGAAGTCATCGTATTTCGATATTTATTGTAAACGAATAGAGCATAGTTATATGCTTCATATGTTCTGCCCTTTAATTCACTTTCCAGATTGGCCCTTACTCGGGATTTTCGGTAATCTATGTACCGAACTACGGATTGAACTTCTTTTCTGATGATTGATTTCTTCGTTTCGATATAGTGGTCACAGGCCATGAACACTTCATGCTTATAATACCGGTATTCATAATTGATTGAATAGAGGGCCCCACCTAATGAAAATATAATAATCAGCGAGAAAGCAAGGTAGAAAAATGTTCGAGAAATTGTGGTTTTTCCACTCACTGGACAACCCCGGTCAAAAGCCTCTGGGAGGCAATCACATGGACGAAGAATTAAGATCCTGACGCACTTTGAAATCGGATTCAGTGGCTGCTGAACCGGCTCTCCGGAACCATGGAAGAATCCGGAGAAAATTAGAGGCGCACAAAGTTGCAGTGGCCCGGAAAACTCAGATGGGGCCGAAGCTAGGCTTGCGCGGTACGCAAGGATAAACGATTTACCCATAATACGTCAAGCATTCTTTGTTGCGGATCATTCCTATTCTACATTGCTTGCCGCAGCCGGCCATTATCCATTTGATTTTCACCTCAGCTTACCCGGCCTTGACCCGCCGCACAAATTTGGGATATTCTTGCCAAATTAAAAATATCTGCCAAAGGAGCGCCGAGACGTGATCGCCATACTCGACTACAAAGCGGGGAACCTGACCAGTGTGAAGCGGGCATTGGACCATCTTGGATTTCCATGCCTGATCACCAACTCCCATGATGAAATCCGTAAGGCCGATAAGGTGGTCTTCCCGGGAGTAGGGGCCGCCGGGAAATCCATGGAAAGCCTGGGGGAGCTTGGGCTCGATAAGCTGCTTTGGGAACTCTTCGGCGCTGGAGTGCCCATACTGGGCATTTGCGTCGGGCTTCAGGTACTTTTTGATGTCAGTCAGGAAAACCAAACCACTTGCCTTGGAATTCTACCGGGTGAAGTGCGCAGGTTCCCGGACAAAATGCATTCAGAGACAGGGGATTTTCTGAAGATTCCGCATATGGGCTGGAATGCGGTTAGATTTGAAAAAGATCACGCCGTTTTTCGTGGTATTCCCGTGGAAAGCGAGTTTTATTTCGTTCACAGCTACTACCCGCAGCCCTCAAACGAGGACATGGCCGCCGGGATAACCCAATATGGGATAGCTTTCACATCCGCTGTGGCATTCCGAAATCTTGTCGCCGTTCAGTTCCATCCCGAGAAAAGCGGCAAGCCCGGGTTGCGGCTCCTTGACAATTTCTGCCGTTGGGATGGCGTTTCGTAAAGGCGGTGGGACCCCGCCTGTGGTCATGGACAGGTCAGGGACAGCGTCGAGAATCGCTGCTTGCGGCGGCGGTTTTTGATGAGGCGAATTCGCCCGATGAGGAGGCTTTCATGCTCAGCAAACGCATTATACCTTGCCTCGACGTTCGTGACGGCAAGACTACCAAGGGGATCAAATTCAGGGACAATATCGATATAGGCGACCCGGTGGAGATGGGCCGTTACTATTACGAACAGGGCGCCGATGAGATTGTGTTCTACGACATAACTGCCTCGAGCGAGCGGCGTCCTATTATGCTCGATGTGGTGCGGCGGGTCGCCGAGACCATTTTTATTCCGTTTTCGGTCGGGGGCGGGATTCGCACTCTCGATGACATGCGCGGCGTACTGCTTGCCGGGGCAGAAAAGGTCAGCGTAAACTCCGCCGCTGTGCTCAATCCGGACATCATTCGGCAGGGGGCGGAAGCCTTCGGCAATCAGTGCATTGTCCTCGGAATGGACGTAAAGAAGGTCGATATTTCAGAGAAGATCCCCTCGGGTTACGAGATGGTCATAAACGGCGGCCGAACCCGCATGGGCATTGATGCGTTGTGGTGGGCCAGAGAGGCCGAAAGGCTCGGAGCAGGCGAGATTTGCCTCAACTCGATAGACGCGGACGGCACTAAGACAGGCTATGAACTCGAACTGACCCGGCTGATTTCGACCAATGTTCGCATTCCGGTGATCGCATCCGGGGGCGCCGGAGAACCTCGACACCTGCTGGATGTGCTCAATCAGGGCCGCGCCGATGCGGCGCTGATCGCCTCGATGGTTCACTACGGGACCTATACCATTAAAGAGATAAAGGGTTTTCTATCTGAAAACGGTGTCAGGGTGCGCCGTTCCTGGTAATGAAATGCGAAAGCTCTCATGCCCGCATTCGTCAACATGAAACATTCGGGCAGTGCCGGGAATCAGTCGTGTGCAACGAGGAAGAGGCGTCAAAATGCCGCAACAATCAGCTTCTGCCAGCCCAAAAGATCAGAGAGTTCATGTAATTTCACGGAAAGATGGCTGGGCCGTTAAAAAAGAGGGCAACACCAGGGCGAGCAAGGTTTTCGACAGGAAAGAGGCTGCAGTGGAAGGCGCCCAAAAGCTCTCCAATGGCCATTGTGATGTCATCGTCCACAGGAAAGATGGTTCTGTCCAGAGGTGGGACAGATCTGAAAGTAACTCATGAACTCTCCGGATCGTGATTTTTCAAGAAATGTTTACCAGTTACTTTTACAATTCCTGAATGCCTGAATAGGACATTTTTCAATCCTGTTAATCCTGTCAATCCTGTTAATCCTGTCAAAAATTCTGCGGTGAATGGTTGCCTCCTACCCCCCTTTTCCTGCTTCCGCAATGAAACCGGGGAAACGAATCGGCTCCGCTTCCCCGTGAGGCTCTCGCACTAATGGTTGAAGGGCGCTTCTAATCGGAGCCCCCTGTTCATTTCTTCTGCACATCGGAAAGAACCGAGGCGAAAGCATCTTTAGCGATCGCACCCATTTCTCCCAGGTTTTCCACCACCGTTATCCCGGCTTCGCGCATAGCCTTGATCTTGCCCTGCGCCGTCCCGCTCGAACCGCTGATGATCGCGCCCGCATGGCCCATACGCCGCCCCGGAGGAGCGGTCAACCCTGCGATGAAGCCGATTACCGGCTTAGTCACGGTTTTGCTGATAAAATCGGCGGCCTCTTCCTCAGCCGATCCGCCGATCTCGCCCACCATTATGATGGCGCGAGTTTCGGGGTCAGCCTGGAAGGCCGAAAGACAGTCGATGAAGTTGGTGCCGTTTACCGGGTCTCCCCCAATGCCGATTACAGTGCTCTGGCCTATTCCAAATTGCTGAATCTGGTGTACCGCTTCATAGGTGAGGGTCCCCGAGCGCGATACGATCGCAACGCTGCCGGGCGAGTGGATGTGGCCCGGCTGGATGCCGATTTTGCACTGGCCCGGAGTAATTATGCCGGGGCAGTTGGGACCGATCAGGCGGCTGTTGCTTGTCCTGAGGTAGTTCTTGACTTTTAGCATATCCATGACCGGGATGCCTTCAGTGATTGCCACGAGCAGTGGCAATCCGGCGTCGATCGATTCCATTATGGCATCGGCGCAAAAAGCCGGCGGAACAAACACCATCGCGGCGTTGGCGCCCGTTTCCTTGACGGCTTTTGCCACTGTATTGTAAACGGGGATTCCTTCAACGCTCTGGCCCCCTTTGCCGGGGGTTACCCCGGCGACGACGTTGGTTCCGTAGTTTTTGCAATTAAGTGTATGGAACTGGCCCTCGCGGCCGGTAATACCCTGAACAAGAAGTCTTGTATTCCGATCCACCCAAATGCTCATGATATCCTCCTATCCCTTCGCAATCGCTGCAATTTTTTGGGCGGCGTCTGAAACGTCTTTTGCCGTTATTAGATTGAGCCCGGATTCATTCAGGATTC
>JBKQTS010000323.1:0-4966 GCA_052143075.1 Syntrophobacteraceae bacterium
TCTGCCGGCGGACTCACAGAGTTTGACATTTCCGGGAATGCACGAAAGTTCGCATGGTGGGCCGCTTAAAGCTCCATGAAAGGCCCCAGGGTCTGATGTCGTCATTCCGGCGGCGCTTTTGAGCCGGAATCCAAGTGTTTTTCCGGATTACATAGAAATCAAAGCACTGGACCCCGGCTTAAAACCTGCCGGGGTGACGGCCTTACAGGACCCCGGATCGGGTCCGGGGCAGGCTACGCCGGAATGACAGACTTCTTCCTTGTAGCTGCTCGTCTTTATTTGAGCGCTTATGGGGACAACACCTGTGTAAGAGCCTCCCTATCCACCACTTCCGTCTGGTGTTAAGGTCCATGGCTTTGTATTATCAAGAAGATAGTCTTCGATATTCTCAACCATGCAGTTCCGGCACAGGTGAACAAGCTTCATGCTTTTGATGTGTCGAAGGATCAGCAACCTTTCCGAGTTTTCACTGCAGGCGAAACACCTGTCCACTCTGTCTTTCTCGTGGAACTGGTAAGACTTTTCATCATTGTACATTACGCATTATCTCGTGCAATTCTTCGTACTAAGAGTCTTTTATGATTTTTGCATAGCTCTCGATCTGAGGAGGAGCTGGAGAAGCTGTTCCAGTTGATGAAAAATGAGTGGGGAATTTCAGCACAAAGGTTGTGCCTTCTCCTTCCTTTGATGTAGCGCATATCATCCCACCGTGAGATTCCATGATTTTTTTGCAGAAGGTGAGTCCAAGACCGGAGCCTCTATGGTGCTCCTCCTTTCCCTTGACTCTGAAAAACGGCTCAAAGATAAAGGGAATTTTATCGTGGGGGATGCCAATGCCCGTATCCGAAATACTCACAACAACATAGCACTCATCATCAGTCGCTGAGACTGATATTTTGCCGCCCGGCGGCGTATATTTACTAGCATTGCTGATGATATTAGTAAATACTCGTACCAGGCTTTCCTCATCCCCGACGATTGTGAGCTGATCTTGAGGGACAGTTATTTCCAGTGAAATCGCCCTTTCTTCGCAAAGGAGACACATTTCTTCCGCACATTCGGCAATAATGTGGGATAAGCTCAATGTCTCTTGCTTTGGTGCGAAGGTGCCGTTTTCTATTCGGCTTAAATCCAGCCAGTGTTCAACCAGCCCTTCAAGGCTCTGAATGCATATGTTGCACCTTTCTATGATGTCCGAAACCTCCTTATTAAAGCGATTACCTGTAATCGCTTTAAGGGATTCTATATATTGCCGGATGACGACGAGGGGAGAACGCATTTCGTGACTCACGAAGGTAATAAAACCCTTCTCCATTCGCTCCTTCTCTTCTCGCAATCGTCTTGTTTCAATCTTGAGGTTCCGATGATTGAGGCCTCGCCAGGCGACAGCTCTCAACTGGTCAGGGCTGAAGGGTTTGGGGAGGTAGTCGAAGGCTCCTCTCTGCATGGCTTCCACTGCGGAAGCTACGGTTGCGTAGCCGGTAATAACGACGAGTACAGTGTCAGGTATATCTTTGCAAAGGGTTTCTATGACTACCATGCCCGATATACCTGGCATTTTGAGATCAATAAAAGCTACGTCCGGTTTACTCTCCCGAGCAATATTGATGCCTTCGACTCCCTCTGCGGCAGTTAAAACCCTATACCCGGATTTTTCCAGCGTCTGCTCGCAGCCGTCCCGCAAGGATTCCTCATCATCGATGATCAAAAAGAGGGGTTTTTGAGTCTCCATCACGTCTACTTGTGACCGATTGCCGCAGCGATATATCGGAGAAGATCATCGGCCTTCACAGGTTTGTGCAACACCATGTTAACCTTTGGAAAATCCGCCGGTGGTCCGAACGATTGGTATGGTCCCTGCAAATCAACCGCAGTCAAGATGAATAAAGGTGTATCCTTGCCTGTTTCCGTAGCGCGGATTTTTGACAACACTGAAAAGCCTTCACCCCATGTCTCCATCATCATATCGATAATGGCGAGATCGGGGGTCACCGACTTGCACATTTCCACACCTGTTTTCCCGTTTTCCGCCAGGAACACCTCATACCCCCCCATCTCGAGAATCACTCTCGTTGCATAAAGGAAATCTTTGTCATCGTCAATTACGAGAATCTTTTGTTTTGCTGACATGGCCTTTCACCTCCTTCTCTGGTTTTCTTCAACCCACATGAGCAAGGATGATGCCAAATTTCAACATATTGATTTGTAAGCGTATAATACAGAGGGCGGGAGAAAAAAAGGTGAGTTGAAGGGGCAAAACTCCCCATATGCGAGGCAGATAACCCCTGAGCATATTGATGTCCTTAATGATTCTCTATCTCTACACCATAATTGCGCATCTTTACCCTCAAGGTCTTCCTGTCAATACCGAGGAATTCGGCAGTTTTATTTATCTGGAAGTGAAAATGGCGCAGTGCTTTTAATATGTGTTCTTTTTCCACATCTAGCAACGTTATCCTGCCCGTAGAAGAATCCAATACAGGGGCCTTTAGATTATCGTTTTGCCCATAGTAGAATATATCCGAAAGGTCGACGACCCCATGGTCGCAAAGGACACATAGACGCTCTACGGTGTTCTTCAGTTCTCTGACATTACCCGGCCATTTATATGACATGAGGGATTTATTTGCTTCTTCCGAAAAGCATTGGACCTTGCTTTCGTATCTACTTTTATATATATTGAGATAATATTGGGCAATCGGCAGGATGTCTGATTTGTGTTCTCTCAATGGTTTTATATGGATTGGTATAACTGAAATCCTATAGAATAAATCTTCCCTGAATTTCCCTTCATCGATTTCTGAACGGATATCTTTATTGGTTGCAGCAAGGATCCTTACATCTATCTTCTCTGGTGACGATCTGCCGACCTTGGGTATCTCCTGCTCCTGAATTACCCGCAATAACTTGGCCTGAACGCTGAGGTTGATATTGGAAAGCTCGTCAAGAAACAATGTTCCGTTATCGGCCATCTGGAAACGGCCCTCGCGCGATTCGGTAGCTCCGCTGAATGCCCCTCTCACATGTCCGAACAACTCGCTTTCCATGAGGGTTTCCACCAATGAGGAGCAGTCCACAGTGATAAAGGGTTGATCCGCCCTTTTGCTGAGTTTATGTATAGTGCGCGCTACCCATTCCTTTCCCGTTCCACTCTCTCCTGTAATGAGAACGGTACTGTCGGTCTGTGCTATCCGGCTGATACAATCCTTGAGCTCTTTCATATAATCGCTGGTGCCGATCAGCATGGGAAAATCCTTTTCCGCAATGCATACATCATCCTGCTGAAGGGCTTCTTCAACCGCCATTCTGAGAGACTGTGCGGAGTAGGGCTTCGTGAGGAAATTAAAGGCACCGTGTCTCATGGCCCCGACGGCCAGGGCAATAGTCCCATAACCGGTGACGATAATGATTTTTGCGGAGATGTTATTCTCGACTTTGAGCTTCTCGAGGATTTCCAATCCATCCAATTTAGGCATCCGGATATCTAATAGAATGATATCGTAGACATTGTTGAGAGCCATCTGAAGTCCCTGAAGTGCATCTCCGGTACTTTTGACCTGGTAGCCTGCGCGTGACAGAACCTGTGTACATCCATCCCTCATGGATTCCTCATCATCGATGATGAGTATCTTCTTATTCCTGGTTGTCACTACACCCTGGCTCCTCATACGAACCCTTTGAAGCATTTCATAATTGGTCATTGCGAGGCGCGAAGCGTGGCTACAATCTAATATGGATTATTATCAGTTCACGAAATTGCATCCCATCGTTCGCAATAGTAAAGCAGGTCTGCCGGCTGGGCTTTGGACCCGCACGCGAGGTGGACGAATTCCTTGGTGTAACTATTGAGTAAAATGGGCCTGAATCCTGAGTCAACTTGACCGGCAACTGGAGCCGAACGCACCTCGGAGTCGGATTCCATTCGAAAAAGCTCCTGAAATGCCCGGTATCTACAAATAATACAGTATTCCAGTCAAATCCCGCAATAAAAAATGCCGATCAGATAATTTAGGCAGGTTGAGGACTCACCACCATCTCCGCAGTTAATAGCTCGCTTCCAGCCCCTCATGGTGTTGGGGAAGCTCTGGCGAAAATTATGCGATAGTATCCGGGCCAGAGAAAAAGCCGACGCAACATGGACGTACCACTTCCCGGCATGGTGAACCACTCTGGCCTCAACCTTTACAAGCCGCTTGATGACCCAGTCTATGGAATATGCAGTGAACCGCAATGAGTTGTGCGCAGCCTATTCAAAGCCAGGGGAAATTATTTGGGAGTCATTGCCCTCCGCTCCTGATCTTCCCTCATCTTCTCTCTTACCTCATCTTTCGTGATGAACCCATCTCCGTTTTTGTCAAGCATCTTGAATTGTTTTTCCTGAAAGGCCATCCATTCGGCTTTGCTAATCTTGCCGTCATGATCTGTGTCCATCTCCCGAAACATCATATCGATTGCCTGCTCCATCCGGGGATCCAGCGCCGCTGCTCCCCCTCCCCGGGGTGGCGACGATTTTTGATTCTGCGCAAAGATGAAGCCGCAGCAGGCCATAAGCAGAACTACAACCAGGACCGTAATTGTTTTCCATTGAGCCATTTAAGGTTTCCTTCCACAAAGTGTTTTCAGACGCGTCGAGCCTCGCGCGAACGCGCACGGCCGAGAGCCAGGCGCTGCCGGTGGCTGGCCGGAGGCCGCCACTGCAGCGCCACAGTGAGCCGCGCAGTGGCGAAGGGGGTGCGGGGGGCTATGTCCCCCCATCCCCCACGCTTTTCCGGATTATTTATTTGCAGAACATTCCGTACACGGTCGTTTTCCAGCCTTCCGCCCGCTCAGTTTGCCCTGAATATTCATTAGTCATTCCCGCTGTCCACTGCAGCATGCAAAATGCAGGAGATGCTGATGGTCAGAGCCGTGCAAGCCAATTCTCAACATGCAGGTCCCGGGGTAAAATCGGTTTGTGTGCATCCAT
>JBKQTS010000324.1:0-9118 GCA_052143075.1 Syntrophobacteraceae bacterium
TTTTTCAAAATGCTGACGGGCAGCATCCGTATTCCCTCGATCACGACAGATCATCCCCCAGTGCATCTGCATGCGGGCAGCATAAAGGCGGGCTTCACCCAGTTCAAAATGGAGAAGGCTTTCAGCCATTTGTGCTTCAGCTTCGTCCCACCTTGGCGGGTTCATTGCGGCAAGCGATCTTCCCCATACTTGACGCGCCATGCCTTCACCACAGATGCCGTCCATCTTGTGGGCCATAGCGACGGCTTGCTCAGCCAGGGATAAGGCTTGTTCGATCTGGCCTTTGACAAGGGCAATTTCGGAGAGGGTACTGGCGAATATGTCAGAAGCAATAAGTTGCCCGCCAAGCTCCTGTAAAATTGCCTGACACTTTGCAATGCTTTCGTCGGCGGCCCCCAACTTCAGGGCGCAAAGCTCCGCATAGCAGCGATTAAGATAGCAGAGATAGACAAGGACGCGGTCACCTGAGTGTTCGGCTGTTTCTATCCCCTGTTGAGAGATTTCTGTGGCGCAGGCAAGACTGCCGGCAGCAGCGTATATTCCGGACATGCAGGCATTGCTCATAGCGATCCCGTATAGATAATTGAGCTCACGGGCGCGGGCAAGAGCACGTTGACATTCCGCCAATCCCTCTGCATAGCTGCCTGTCAATCCCAAGGCAAATCCATGCAAGGACACGGCCCGAATCCAGACTGCCCAGTCGCCCAATTGCTCAAACGCCGTAATCGCTTGGCGGAGCAGTGCTTCAGCTTTGCTAAAATGGCCTTGAAAGTATAATACCGTTCCGATAGACAAGGAGGGGAGAGCCAATAGTTCAGGATCCCCCAGCTTTTGCGCAACCACCAATACCTGTCGAAAATACCCTATCGCTTCAGGCATTGCATTACTCACGAAATGGATCATGCCCATCCAATATCGCACTCGCGCCAGGCGGCGCTGTTCGCTGCCGGGAGTACCGTCCGGCCCGGGTAATTCCTGTACCAGCCGCTGCGCCTCGCTCAAGCGGGCCATGTTCTGCTCCGGTGAGTCAGCATAGAAAGATACGCCCACTTGCTTAATGAGTGTATCCACCTTGCTTCTAAGGTTGTTTTCCGTGGGCGGCAGGTGCGCCAGTGCGTCGAGCGCACGGGCATAATGCAGCCGTGCTTCAGCCTGGGCAAACAGCCGGGCCGCGGTATCGCCTGCCCGCGCCAGGTACTCGGAGGCCCGCTCCCATGCTTCGCCCCGCAAAAAGTGCTCACCGATGACGGTGAGAAACTCCGCAACACGGTCCGAAAAAAGTTCCTCCATTGCCAGGGCTGTTTTGCGGTGCAGTTCTTTTCGGCGTACGGCAAGCAAGCTCTGATAAGCGGTCTCCTGGGTCAGCGCGTGACGGAACATATATTCCAATTCGGGATGACGCGCCCGCTCGCGGATCAGTTCATTGGTCTCCATGCAACTGAGGTCATTGTCAACGCCCGTTTTTCTTTCAGCCATGTGAAAAAGAACGCGGTAAAGAAATATCCTTCCGATGACGGACGCCTGCTGTGCGAGCCATTTTGTCTCAGGGGGCAGCCGGTCGAGCCGGGACATCAGGAGGCCCTGAAGGGTATCGGGCACCGTAACAGATTCGATAAGCCCTGTGGTTTCCCATCCGCCGTCATCGGACTGAGCCAATGCCCCCCGCTCGATCAGGGTGCGGATCAGTTCCTCAACGAAGAAAGGGTTGCCTTCCGCCCTGCCCGAAATCAGTTCTTTAAGGGCAGGCGGGAGGCTTTCGAGCGATAACAGGCGCGCCGTCATCTCAAGGCTGGTAAGCTCCGAGAGAGGTTTGAGAGTGATATTCGTAAAACCATCGGAACTTCTCTCGCGAAATTTTCTTGTAAGCCTGATCCATGCTTCGGAAGTCTCGGAAGTCTCGGTGCGGGAAACACAGACGATTGCAAGCGGCATTCGCTCTGTCAGCGGAACCAGGTGCTCGATCAGTTCCAATGATGTTGCGTCGGCCCAGTGGCTGTCCTCAATAACAAGAATGGTGGGGAGTTCTTCAGCCAATTTTGTAAAAAACGAGACCATCAGGCCGAATATGCGCTGACGCAACAGCTCGCCCTGTATCCCTTTTAGCAGGTCGATCTCATCGGAAGACAACTTGAGCAGCATCATATTTGCGATAATCGCCTTTGCGTCGGCGTCTTCGGGGAAAAGTTGGTTGACAGCAAAATCAAGACGCCGCCGGGCAGCGTCTTCGGACTGTTCGTGCCTGACACCGGCATGGTGCCGGATCAGGTCAAGAAAAGGGCCGTAAGGAACCGAACTGGTATATGCCAGGCAGCGACCCTCCAGCCAATGAACCTCTTCCCTGATTGTGATGTCGCGCTTGAACTCGCTTAGCAGGCGTGATTTACCGATGCCGGCCTCTCCGCTTACCACGACTGTCTGCCCGAGCCCTGCCTTTAGTCCGGCAAAGATATCCTTAAGCTGAGCCATATCATGCTCGCGGCCCACAAAAGCATAAGACAGATCACGCAACCCGCGAGACTTCCCGGGAGAAAGCCTTGAGCGATGCAGCTCATAGATCATCAAAGGATCACGCTTGCCCTTGACCCGGATCGGCTCCACAGCAAAAAAAGTAAACGCTTCACGCGCCAGCCGGTAAGTATTACGGCTGACCAGTATCCGGCCTGCTTCGGAAGCCTCCTCCAGCCGTGAAGCGGTATTTACCGTATCCCCTTTGGCTGTGTAGTCCATACGCAGATCGTCACCGATGGAGCCGACCACAACAGGACCGGAGTTAAGGCCAATACGCATATTGAAGTCGATCTCATACCGGTCCTTAAGACTCTCACCGTATGGCTCCAGAGCTTTCCGAATGGCCAACGCAGCGTAGCAGGCTCGCTGTGCATGGTCTTCGTGGGCAATGGGCGCACCGAAAAGAGCCATCACACCATCGCCCAGGAATTGGTTGATTGTCCCCTCGTACCTATGGATCTCATCTATGAGGAGGCGGAAACACCTGTCCATGATCTCGTGAACCACCTCAGGATCGAGCTCCTCGAACATGGTGGTGGAATCGACCACATCCGCGAACATAACGGTGACGATTTTGTTTTCGCCCTCGATGGAACTGCGCGAGGTCAGGATCTTGTCGGCAAGATATTTGGGGGTGTAGGAATGAGGCAGGTTGTAGTCCAGAGATTTGGTTTCCAAGGGTCTACGGAGATCACCGAGAGCGCTCAATTGTGCCCGCAAGACGGCAAGCGTCGCATCAACCACAGCATCACCCAGGATTGGGCGTAATGCTTCCTGAGTCGCCATGACAGCCTCAACTTGAGATATTTGTTCCGTCAAATCGTCGGGCATGCTCCGATCTCCTGTGGTCCAGACCGTGTCAGCGTTCCATATTCATTCACCCTGTCCACGGAATATTTCCCGGCATAACAGTCCGTTTCTATCTGCAAAACTTATCAGTGGCTTGCGATCCATTTCTCGAATTTACTAAACAGTCTGTTGGCCAGGGTGCGCTCCCCGCCGGCTTGCAGGAAAACTGCCAACTGCAAGGGCTTCAGGGCCATCCGGGCGGCCCTTATCAACGGCTCGCTGGGTGTGAAGGCGAAGTGGCTCTCGTCCATGTACGCCAGGGACATGTACACCAGATTTCCGAAATAATAGTTTGCATCGAGTCCAAAATTAGTAAACATGCTCAGTGCCGCCGGCACATTCAGCCACGGCCGGTAGGGGTTGCGGTCCCCGATCAGTTTGATTTCCGGTTTGCCGAAGGTTTGTACGGCAAGTTCCATGTATTTGCTGATTTTGGGCTGAAGTCCCATTTTCGAGGCCCCAACCCAATCTACCGCAACCAGATCTTCTCCGCCTATTATCGTTTTAGTGGGATTGCCTTCGGCGTCCGCAAAAATCCCGAAGGGACCGTCCGCGCTCAAATAAGCGTCGATGAGGCCGAAATGGATTGGAAAGGCCTGCAGGTATTCCATTGTCGTGTAGTAGATGTCTCTGCTTGTGTGATATTCCTTGAACTTGTTGGCCATGGGAAGCGCGCCGTAAATGTTTTTCAGCGTGAGGGTGTAATAAGCATAGCAGTGGGTCTTGTTCTTTGCAAAAGAGATGCGGAAATCGGCATTTTTCCATGTAACCGGGACGGGATGATTGCCAAGATGAGGGCCGAGGTATTCCTGGTCATGTTGGTCCTCGGTGAGGTCGACTATTTTATAGCCCTTGCCTCCGTCTGTGGTAAATCCCAGGTATCCGGCCACCTCAAGGACCCTTCTTTTGTCGAAATATTGACCGTAGGTGCTTTGCGCCTCAACTACCGTTATATCTTTATATCCAGCCTGTATTAGCACGTTCACCAGGTGCTCCACCAGCTTCGGATCGGTGTAGGTGGTATGATCGCACACATTGTAGGCGAACATGAAGTTTGGCTTGATCACGATGGAGAATTGGTCTTTCGGCTTTTTTGTCTCCTGCCGTCTTTTGTCTACCAAGTCCATGAAACCTGTTTTATTGAGCACCTCATCAAGAGCCGCCATCGCGTCGTCCGGATTTCTTATGGAAGCCACGACAGCTTCTTTGGACGAGTTTTCAGCCTCCAGCCTCATCAAATCCATGTCTTCCTCCAGCGCCAGGCATTTTTCCCCGGATGGAGGATATTTCACTTCGATGATTCTCCGCTGGAAAACGGCGGTGGGGTATTGATCGTTATTAACTTCCAGGATAGGCTCGCCAACCTTTTCGAACGACGGCGCCGTGTCCGGCGAGTCCCCATCTATCGGCCAGAGGTTGCGGACCGTGAGTTTGCCTCCTTCCATGAGCATCTCTTTTGACCCGACACGGGAAATCACCGCTCCCAGGAGAGCTTCCGTCTGGTCTATGAGCAGGTGTTGACGCTCGGTGCGAAGCGCATTCGAGTGAATCTGCACCCTGGCCGTTTGTGCACCCGGTGTAACGCCGCAGATGTAGCCGTACAACAGGGTGGGTTCCTTGATGTTTCGAAAGGTGGACCTTTCAGCCTCACCGAACGTGGCGGCCGTGTCGATAGTGTAGTCAGCGGTCTCGCCCCCCGAGCTTATATCGAGCGATCCCGAATCGACCGTCACGGTGTGGGGGGTTATGAATATCCCCAGCAAGGCTTCTGCAGGCAAAATCGATTGAAGCGTCCGCTGAAATACCGTTGCCATTTTTGCAAGAACGTCGTTTGCAACGGGAAACGGAAAAGGAGTGATCTCATAAGGCGTGGCCCTAAAGCGGATTGTAAAGTCCGCATCGCATTTCACAAGACCGGCTTCCATTTTTCTGATATCTGAAAAGGAGGTTGCGTATCCATTGGTCACTTCATAGATGGGCCCCTTGTAATGATAGGTCCCTTGCCCTACGTTCAACTTCAGCCCCTCAAGCGTTCGATCTGTAATGGCATATCTTTTGTACCCGCCGGCTGCGTCACGGATAACCAGGAGAACGTCCCAGAAAAGCTCTCTATCCCCCCAAGGGAAATCCTTGTCATGGGCCCCTGAAACCAGAAAGAAGTCCTGCGGCTCGCCGTTTTGCAAAAGCTTGCCGGAAAGGACCAGGTTCTCATACTCCGTCTCATAAAGCGGGTTTACGCCATGAAGGTACTCCTCCTTTAGCGCCCCCCAGGCGAAATCAAAGAAAGCGAGTTTGGCCTGGATCTTCTGGGTGAACCATGTCGCCCCCGTGACTTTCATGGAAGCCATCAGGGAGATCGTATCTTTTAGAGCAAAAAAGAGTTGCCCCTTGGCGTAAACGGACCCGTTTTTGTCCGGTCCCTCGTAAATATCGGTAAACAGCGTGGTCATATCCTTGACCACGTCCAAACCCGGATCGTCTTTGAGATCCTTTTGTCCGAAAAAGAAGTACTTTTTACCGTTATCGGCAGTGAATCGAAAGGAATAGGTCATTTGACGGACGCCTCTGACCGGTTCTATTGTAAAAAGGTTGAACGTGCCGTCCTCGATGGTGAGCGAATCTCCGAGGGGCTTGAAGGCAAAGACGCCTTCGAGGCGCGCGTGGTGATCGGTAATTTCGAAGAACGAAGCCAGGTCGTCGATGATGATTTTCGCGTCGATGCGGGCGGGCGTAGACTCCTTCTCGCCCGCGATTCTGCCATCCACATAATCTTTTGCCCCGATGCCGACCGAGCCCGACATGGATTCCTTGAACTCCAAACCGATGCCTTTCAAGCTGCTCATTTGTCTCTCCTAGCAAGCGATCAATCGTCCTGCAGCAAGTTGCTTTTCCACCAGGGTTCCCATCGCACCCAAAAGCAAGCATGGGCCTGCTTTCGTTTAAGATATTTCCACAACCCGCATGCGAAGACCGCCAGAAATACCTAACCAACCGCGAGGTGAACGACCGAATAGATTCGCACGGCTTTATGAAGTCGAGTTGGATTCCTATAACTTATAGATACCGAGAAAATTGGAATGCAAGAATAATTTGGTTTGGTCCACATTTTTTTTGGACTTTGAGGCTACCTTGGGAATGTCGGCGGAGGCTATGAATGGGGCGGAGAAGGGAGCCCCTGACAGTGAGCAGACTCAACAGGAACGTAGAAGGGTTTCACCTTATTCCATCCCCTGTACACACAATCAGATCTGCCCAAAAATTCCCGGTTTCACTCCTCTAGTATGGTAAGGACCTCGGTTCCATATCGGTCCACAACCGGGGTCTTCACATGGAAAAGTTCATATCACCGGCGTTCATTTGGACTCTCCTTACCGCCGGTCACGGATGCAGCCTGGAAATGACGGCCTTTCCGCGATCCATTTTCAGATCGGCCCTCCATAATATTGGAGACATTTGTAGATGATGTCCAAAAAGGTTGCCTGGGGACTATAAAACCCGCTGCAAAGGATGATGCCGTCGACCCGCTCGAAGAAAACGGTCTTGGGAAGCTCATCCTCCGATCCAGGGCAGCGCCATTTGTAGTCCATGTACCCATAGCCCTTCTTATTTGCCTTACCGACAATCTTTCGAATGAAAGCATTTCCCTCGGAATCTCTTAGAGCCATCAGGTTCTTGCCCATAAGTTCGGGCTCGATCGGATGTGCCGCCACGGTCCCGTTTAGGTCCAGTGCAAAGATGTAGCGCTCATCCGATACAAATCGGCCCCTGGAATCAGCGATCTCCCTCAGCAGGGTTTCTTTCCCGGCATTTTCGTAGAGAGCGATCGCATCCTGCACCCATTTCCTTGCTTCGATCCGCTCGTTCGTATCCATCTCTGTTCTCCTCATTTTGCACTTTTTGGAATTTCTCCTGTACTTCCGGCTCGGGTCCGTCCGGAAACTCCCGACGGAAACCAGCCCGGTCCATAAGGCCAAGACCCTCCGTAAATGGCCCGGAGGGGACTTCTCAAATAGTTGATGATGCACTCCCACGATCTTTCGCGGGAACTGTAAAACCCGCTGCAGAGGATGATGCCTGCGACCTGTTCGAAGAAAACGGTCTTGGGAAGCTCATCCTCCGATTCGGGGCTGCGCCATTTGTAGTCCCTGTACCCATAGCCCCTGGTCTTTGCGGTATCGACAATCTTTTGAATGAAAGCATTTCCCTCGGAATCTCTGAGATCGATCAGATTCCTGCCCGTAAGTCCCGGCTCCATGGGATGCGCCACCATGGTCCCGTTCAGGTCCAGTGCAAAGATGTAGCGAGCATCGGATACAAATCGGCCCCTGGAATCGGCGATCTCCCTCAGCAGGGTCTCTTTTCCGGCATTTTCGTAGAGACCGATCGCGTCCCGCACCCATCTTCTTACCTCGATGCGCTCGTTCGTATTCATCTCTGTTCCCTTCATTTTGCACCCTTTGGAATTTCTCCGAATGTACTGTCCGCGTCTCATTACGCGGGGCCAACACGCCGGGTCGCTTCAATACAGAGCACCGACCGTGCCATGTGGGCTATCTAATGGAAATTACTGGAGAGTTTGGTTTTGAGTCTGATAGTGGTTAGATACAACGATGGAAAAACTGTGGAGAAACCACCCCATCCGGGTGGTCTGACTTTGATAATCTATTGTAAACAATGGAGAATCGTGTTTTGGGGCTATTTCTCCCCGGTTTCGGGTGCACTCAGCCCATAAACATTCATTTTCGTATACAGGGTCTTGCGGTCTATGCCCAATGCAGTAGCTGTGCGCCCCCGGTGCCAGTGGTGCAGAGTCAGGCATTTCTCGATAGCGCTTTTTTCATACAGGGCGACTCTTTCCTGCAAAGACATCCCTTTTTCGACGTGATCGGATTCCTTTGGCTCATCTTCCAGGTCAAATCGCCCGAGAAAATCCAGCCGTTTGATTGCAAGGTAGCGCTGCAGGATGTTTTGCATTTCACGGACATTGCCCGGATACTCATATTTGTAGAGGGCCTCCAAGACCTTACCCGGGAGAACCGGCGGGTTGTCGGCGTCCGTAAGCTCGCGCAGGAAGTGATCTATAAGCAGTGGGATGTCCTCGCGGCGGTCTCTCAATGGGGGCAGGTCGATGGGAACGATATCTATTCGAAAGAAAAAATCTTCCCGCATCCTGCCGCTCTTGACCATGACTTTTAAGTTGCGGTTTGTAGCTGCGATCAGGCGGAAATCTGATTTGCGTGACCTGCTGTCGCCCAATGGAGAGTAGTTGCCGCCATCGATTGCCCGGAGCAGCTTCACCTGCATATCTAGGCTGAGTTCTCCGACCTCGTCCAGAAAAAGGGTCCCCCCGTCAGCCTGGTCGAGATACCCGCGTGCGTCGGCATCGGCTCCGGTATAGGCCCCTTTCCTGTGTCCAAAGAACTCGCTTTCCAGCAAGTGTTGAGGGATGGCGCCGCAATTGACTGGAACGAACTCTTTGTGGCGCCGGCGGCTGAGATCGTGAATGGCCCGTGCGACCAATTCCTTTCCCGTCCCGGACTCCCCGTAGATGATCACACTGGTGTTGGTGCCTGCCGCTTGCAGCATGATATCATAAACTTCCTGCATGACCGGGCTCTTGCCGATGATTTTCCCAAGCCGGTAGCGATCTTTAAACAGTGCCCTGAGGCGAAGGTTTTCCCTGGTAAGGTTTTCAGATCGCTCCTGGACCTCTTTTTTCCACAGTGCCGCCCTGGTGACGTCCTCTATAAAGCCGTCCAGG
>JBKQTS010000325.1:0-4713 GCA_052143075.1 Syntrophobacteraceae bacterium
ATGAGGACATGTTAAACCTGAAAATGGAGACCATTTATAATACCCAATATTGTCAAAGAACGTTTCTCATAAAACTTCCAGGGAAACCGTCAATTATGAAGGCCCCCTTTTTTCAGCAACCTGCTAGAACACCGAAAAGGGATATCGATCCCTGCTAACGTGGTCAGAGTCGATTCCTGGACTGAAATTTATCGACAAATCAGGACCCTGTCCTAATGCGTATGGCACTAACACGGAAATGGACCGAATGCGTATGCGCACTGTAGCTGAAAAAGGCCGTTCTTTCAAAACGGGAATGTATCTCTTGGATAGCTTCACTTCTGGAATGTACAATGATCCACTTATAATCTACAGGGAGTACATACAGAACGCCGTTGATTCGATTGATTTGAACATCCACAGAGTGCCAAAGTCTCCGGAAGTAAGGATCGTTCTTGATCCGGGTAAGAGAATAATCACAATTCGTGACAGTGCTTCGGGCATTCCGGGGGCGGATGCGGAAGAGATTCTCAATACCATAGGTAGCAGCACTAAAAACAACAGAGGGCTGCGAGGCTTTCGAGGTATCGGAAGATTGGGTGGCATTGCCTTCTGTGATAAAGCCGTTTTCAGAACTAAGTCGCGCTATGAATCTGTCGAATCCATTCAGGAATGGGACTGCAAAGGCCTAAGGAGCATACAGGCCGATCAGGGAAAGCGCCCCCTCTTGCTGGAACAGGTATTGGGACGGATCACCTCTTTTCGACAAGAACCCATATCGGAAACCGAGGAAAGTTACTTTGAAGTAACTATGCATGGAGTATCGAGTTTTCGAAACATTCTTTTTGATATCGAGAAGGTCCGAAGATATCTCAGTCAAATCACTCCTGTGCCTTTTAATTGTCAAGAATTTTCCTACGGGAGAGCCATTGATGACTTCCTCTCCACGAGGGTTAAAGGCTACGGAAGTTATACCGTCGTCCTCAACGGTGAGCAGGTTTTCAAACCGTACAGGGACTCCGTTAAAATCACCAAGGGAGAGGATGACCGTATTGACGGGATCGAGTTCCTGGAGATTTTCAACGGAAAGAGGAAGCCCATCGCTTATGGATGGTATGCCCGACGGAGGGAACTGCTTGGCTCAATCGTGAAGGGAGACGATTCCTTCGGAGTCAGGGTGCGGGTGGGGAACATTCAGATAGGAGATGCCCATCTGCTCGATTTCTGCTTCAGGGAGCCTAGATTCAACAGCTATATCCCAGGTGAGGTCCATGTCGATAGTGAAAAGTTGATCCCCAATAGCCGCAGAGATGACTTTGTAGACAATCAGGAAAAGGGTTTGTTCTATAACTCTATAGAAAGGCAGGTTGGGCTTCCAATTTCTAAAGAGATAAGGTTACGTTCGCGGATGGTCTCAAACCAGAGGATATCGATTGCCTCCCTGGGGAAAGAAGCGGCAATTGGTGATCTGAATCGGCAACCGAAAAGCTGTGAAGAATCTATATTTCCCTCTCCACGAGAAACGGCAAACGAAAAAACTGGAATCTCCAAGTCGGCCTCTAGGGAGCAGCTTAATCAGGCAGCGGCTTTGGCTAATAATTCACTTGCCCTGACGCTACCCGACTCAGCGCCGGAAATCATCGAGAGCATTTGTTATCAATGTCCGAATTTATCGAAATTGCTTGGAGCCCTAAAGTGCCAAAAACCTAAGAGGCGGTGCTGAGATTTTGTCTTATCTCCCCAGACTCGAATTTGGAACCGGTTCTTCTTCGGGTAATTTGAATTTTTCCATCACTTTGGCATGGTATTCTCTGACCAGCGCCACCTGTTCTTTTAGTGCTGGCCATTTTGGAGCATGATGGGTCGTTTGTCTCACCTTATTCAAATCTTTTATCCACTTAAGTTGTTTCTCTTTTCCTCCTTCTTTTGAGAAAGAATAGGACCCTTGAAATAGTTCCCAATCAGAGGCGGCGATAGTATAGTAATCAATGAAATAGATATATTGTTCTTTTTCCTTTGCACCACGGTCTTCGTCATGCCTCACTAGGCAGTCGTCGCGGATTTTTTTGGGAATGCCGTCATACCACCAGCCATCGCCATACTTTTTCTTCAAGAGCATCATCGTTACTGCGAACAAACGCTCCTCGATCTCATCCAATTTTTTGGCTGCCTCAATAGTGCCTTCTTTATCGATGCTCTGGAGATAATTATCAAGTTCTTTTGGACAGAACTTGTTAAACTTCTCATTTATGGAACACATCATATTCATGGCGCTTCTGGTGACACCAGCCTTACTAGAATCTTTAAAGGCTTTCAGATTCTCAGGGGCGGCCTCGCCAAAATATTCAATGACGGGCCCGGTATATGGCTTTAAATATTCAACGATACGGCTAGCCTCACAGGAATCAAGGTCGATCTCTTCACTTTTTCCAACATGAATGCAAATTTCTTTGAGTACCTTCAAGAGGGCTCGAACCCCTAAGTTGGTGCAAAGATAGCCTTGTCGCGCATCGCCGGCATTCCAGTGTTCAGGAAGTGAGGCAGCGAAAAAAGAGAAGTAACCCGTGAGGACGTCGGTAGCTTTGCTCAATGTCTTTTGAGGATCACCTGATAATGAATCGTATAATGGGCCAGGCTTGAAGGTGGCTCCCTTAATCTCTCCTAGCAGCTTATTTTCATCCAGGCCATCATTTAGGTTTGTGATAGTCAAGCATCGCTGATAGGATTTTTTCGTGCCCTCTGTTTTTAGGCGTCCATTGATGGGAGAGGTCTTGCGTTGAGCAAGAGACAGGATGATTCTTGATCGAAGAGCCGAGATTCTTTCTCGGGGGTCCTCAGAATCCCATTTAAGATTGGAATAGAGCTCAATTAACAGGTTTTTCGGAACGCGCACCTGCTGATAGTTGATGTCCACAAACAATTGGGCCTCTTTGGACGGCGACAATTTCTCATACGCGAGCACCGGGAATGTTGTCTTATCATCCTGCTTTGCTGCTCGCTGGCTATGGGCGTAGCCATACAATCGGTGTTGGCCATCGATGATCCAGGCCGTAGCATACCGGGGAGGCAGCTGGAGCGTTCCGAACGGTGAGTCACCTTTCATGTCGCCCGGTTGAAACAACATACCCTTGGAGTCTTTTATATTCACCACAATGTTGGTGGGGAACTGACCGCCCTTATCAATGTATTTCGCTATGCTTTTCAATCTCTTGGGATTGAGCATTCTCTGGTACGTGGCTAGGTCTTCTACGTTTCGACTCGCCTTGTGACTGATGTAGGCAATTTTCAATAATTCAGAAGGTTTGATCAAGAAAGTATAGTATTTATCGCCGCCCATTGTACCCCTGGTGGCGGGGACTTTAATATCCTGCAATCCACTGATTTCTTCGTTGGAAAAAATGTGGGACAAAAATTGATATTTTGCCCCCTTCTTCAAATGGTCACTCAACCGGTTATAGTAATCTATCTCGGCATCCCTCAAGACTACAATCTTGGCCGCTTCAGCTTTCTTGAGGTCTACTTCCGGCCATTCAATATTCCTGGTGGCAATCGCCCAGCGGATCTTCAGTTTGGGCGTAACGCCGTATTGGTCTTTTATCGAGTTGGCAATCTTTCCCTTCATGCTTTCTATTTTCTCGATGAGGGTTGCCATACTCTTTTTCTTAGGAGTTTCGCATTGCGTGCATTCAATCAGCAGCGCAGCCTCGCGATCTTTAGCAAACACATCGATTTGCCTGGGAGGAACTTCGTCGCCCGCATGAATAGTGAAGACCCTTCCGTCGCTCAGCTCATCAAAGCCCATCTTGGCGACGATACACCACAGCTCATCTTCGAGCTGCTCGTCGAGTGGCTTATCTTTTTCCACCCAATACGAAGTGGGCTTCTTTTTCTTTGTCTTTCGAATCCGCCAGCCTTCGGCTTTTTCGATCTCGGCCTTCTGCTCAAGAATTTCGAAGGTTTTTGCAGAAATTTTCTTCTCGATGACCTTTTTTTTTCTCTTGGAAAGAGTATCCAATTTCTGCTTGGGATCCGTAATGAGCGTTTCGAGGAGCGCCATATCGCCCTTTTCAGAAAAGATGGTAAGAAGTTGAAGCTGTTGGAGTTCTTTCGGGATAGCATCTGGCTTAGGTGGTGTCAACGACATTTTTGTCCGTACTCCTTGCTGTATGACTTAACAGTCGTTATATAATGTAATTTGTAGAGGTCTGTCGCTTCCAAAGCCTGCAACAGCTGGTACAGTGATTCCGGTGTCGGTCCCGTACACCAGATCGCAGAAAGGCAGGGTCAGTTTGAGCAGCTCTGTCTTTTTTGTCCTGAATTATCTTTTGAATCTGTCTGAGTACTCTGGTGGGCGGACTCGCGAGGTCCGAGGTGACGAACGCGAATCTATTACGCGCACTTTTGCAATCACGCACTAACTTTGAAAGGCCTGGGGAAAACTTTCCTAATTCCCTTCAGACCAAACCCCTAATTCTAATGCCCTTGTCAACTTTTCAATAATTTCCTGATGCTGCGGATACATTGCCAGCAACTCCGCCCGCCCGGCAATCTCCATGTCCTCGTACTCAAAACCAGGCGCTACCGTGCACCCAACCAGGGTGAACTCCCCCGGGCCCTGCTGTTCGGCGCCAAACCAGTTCCCGGCTTCCATGACAGCCTGGAAAGACTCTCCCATGTCGAAATTCCGCCCCAGCCTTTTTTCAACAAGGCCGCCGTGAGGCTCGAAGAGATGGA
>JBKQTS010000326.1:0-3808 GCA_052143075.1 Syntrophobacteraceae bacterium
TCCCACCATCCGCGAAATCTGATTCCGTTTTCAAAGAGCGAAAATGTAGTGCCAAGAAAGTCAAGTACCTATCTATGTTATTGTAATTACAAAATAAGTTTTTTGGCACTGTAGAAGTTGAGTCTAAAGTTTAGGCAAAATCTATGCTCGGTGTACTGGTAATCGTAATGTTTTCCTTTTAAGTAATATTTGGAAACACTTACGGAAGGGTGAGTACCGTCGCAAATTGAGGATTTGAACAGAAAAAGTGTTGCATGTAACATAAGGTACTCCCTGGGATTGAAGTATCATATGACTTTAAAGGAATGCAACACTTCTGTTGCATGCAACAGTTCTTAAATCCAAGTCCACAGGTTTCGACGGTCACGTCCTGTCGTAAGTGTTTATATATATATGTAAAAATGAAGTTGCTATGTTTCTCAGCCCGTTTGGCATAGAACATGCTCAAGTATAATGTGACTTAACTCATTCCAATCTGGAGGTGATGATGATATGGAAACTATCCTGATAATAGTCGTATTGCTTCTGATCTTCGGCGGTGGCGGAGGATACTACCGGTCGAGGCGCCGCTTTTAGGCGACCAGATCCGGGCCGGTGGTCAGGCGCCTGGATGAAAATCCGGATAAGATTCTCCATGGACAACATCCACAAATCGTTATTTTACCACTTGGCGAGCATGTCGGGGTAATTTATGCAACTGTAAGCCCGATAGGCAGAGAAAAGGGAGTCTGGAATATCATGATACAAGGCGTGATCCTGTTTGTAAGGAGAGAATCATCGTTGGCCGAAGAAACCTTGAATAACTTTCGGTTGTGTGCAGGTTAATTTATTATGGTGTATCAATAAAATAACGAGATGCCAATAATGCTTGGCAAAAAGGAGATAAAATGAAGAGGATCGCAAGTGTATCTTTTTTTGGAATAGCCCTTGCCCTTGTGCTTGCCTTCGGTATCCCCGGCAATGCAAACGCTTTAGATAACGGTACCGGACGGATAATGCTCGTCGGCATTGAGGCAGGCGTCGATCTTGGAGGCGTTGTTGGGGCAGGCGTTGGTATTGGAGATGGGGGTGTAGGCGCAGGCGCACATGTAGGAGGTTTGGGGGCAGGCGCGAATATCGGTGACCCCGACCGGGACAGGTATGAGCGCGAACGGGCCTATGAACGAGAACAAGCTCACAAGCGCGCTGCTGCTCACAGGCGTGCTGCCGCTCACAAGCGCGCTGCTGCTGAAAAGCGCGCTGCTGATCGCGACCGGGAAAATCGTGGCGCTAATAACCAAGAAAGCACCGACAGGTAAGAGCGGCTAACCACGTATTTCGCATATTGCAGCCATAGATTTGGTGATGTTCTTATCCATTAGATCCAATGAGGTAATTATGTTGTCATCTATGAAGCCAAATGGGTCGATTTACAATATCGCGTCAGGGGGTCCACTTCTCATGAAAAAGGAAAAATTGAAGTGGACCCTTCGTAAACTATTGAGCAGAGGAGCTATCAACTGCTCGGATGGTGGTGTGTCCTGAAACCGCCAAAACCAATCTCATTGACCTATCACTCACGTTTCAGATTGTGGGGATGCAGGAAAATTGAATAAGCGCTCTGGGCGTTTCAGGAGCTTCTTGAGGCATAATCCGACCCCAAAATGTGGTTCGCCTTTCGCGGAGAGTCAAGTTGATGCATTATTCAGGATTATAAAGGCATGGACTAAAGAAGAAGGGGGTTGAATTATGCGGAAGATCCTTGTTGTCGATGATGAGAAACACATCAGGCTCCTATATTCGGAGGAACTGAAGGAAGCTGGCTACGAGGTCATCACGGCGGAGAACGGTTACAAGCTTCTCGAGACAATTGAGAAGGAAAAACCGGACCTGGTCATTCTGGACATACAGATGTTTGGCTACAGCGGTCTGGACATCCTCCAGGACATCCGAAACCACTTTTATGACCTGCCAGTTATACTAGCGACTGCATATGATTCCTTCAAAGAAGAGACGAAAGCGATTGCGGCCGATTTCTATGTCGTAAAGAGCTATGATCTGACCGAACTGAAGAAAAAAATCGCCATGGCGCTTGAAACCAGGCTCCCGGGTTGACAACCCTGCCCTGCACAGCCTGCTTTGTTCGTCGAAATGACGACAATCGGCATTGCACTTGCATGTTTTGATGGGCATATCGTATGGTTCCATGGGCCTCGGGGGTTTTCGAAAGCTTTTTCGGTATGAACGTGAAATGGTGTAAATGGGAAGGCCGAAGCTGAAAGCGATAGTGTATCACCCGGGCGGTTTCCTGGATGCTCAATGGATAGACCACGTTAATGGATTGGTCGTTTTCTCGCAGGCCGATTCTAATAAGAAAAAGAGTCATTGAAATGCAAATCCTGTTCTGTGCCTCCGAGGTGGCGCCCTTCGCAAAGACAGGCGGTCTTGCCGACGTAGCCGGGGCTCTACCCGAATCACTCCGCAAGCTCGGCTGCGACGTCCGGATATTCATGCCTCTATACCGCTCAGTGCGCGAGAAAACCACGGCCCTCGATCCTTTGGCCCAGGGGATAATCATTCCTGCCGGGACACACGATTACCGCATTCATTTGTGGGAAAGCCGGACCGAATCAGGGATCCCCATCTATTTCCTGGAAAAAGACGAATTCTACGACAGGTCATACCTTTATGGCAGCCCCCTTCGTGGTGATTATGAAGACAACGCTGAAAGGTTCATACTCCTCAGTCTGGCGGTGAGGCAACTTTGCGCGGCCATCGACTGGTATCCTTCGATTTTTCATCTCAATGACTGGCAAACCGGGCTGGTTGCGGCATATCTTCAATTGAGCTGGCGCGCTGATCCGAAATTCCTTCACACGGGAACCGTTTTTACTATTCACAATATTGCCTATCAGGGGATCTTCCCGGGCGGTTTTTTCAGCCTGACCAACCTTCCGCCGAGCGCCTGGTCGCCTCAGGGAATCGAATTTTGGGGGAATTGCAATTTCCTTAAGGCAGGGCTCGAGTACGGCGATTTTATTACCACCGTCAGTCCCCGATACGCCTCGGAAATCACGACCAAGGATTTCGGCTTCGGGCTCGATGGGGTACTAAGCGCGCGAAAAGACAGCCTTCGGGGAATACTGAACGGAATTGATACAAACATATGGGACCCGCAGACAGACCCCGCCCTTCCCAGCAATTACAGCGCCGACGATCTTGACGGCAAGAAAGTCTGCAAAGAAGCTCTCTGCAAGCGGACGGGTTTGATAGAAAAGAGCTGTGACCTTCCGTTGCTCGGAATGATCAGCCGGCTTGCCGCTCAAAAGGGCTTCGACCTGCTCGAAGAAATCCTGCCCACTTTGCTGAAACTGCCGGTGAACCTGGTAATCCTCGCAACAGGGGATGCAGCTATCGAGGCAAACATCCGCGATATGGCAAAGCTTTACCCGAAACGGTTGAAACTCGTCGGCCGCTATGACGAGGAAATGGCGCACCTCATTGAAGCGGGGGCCGACATTTTCCTGATGCCTTCCCGGTACGAGCCCTGCGGGCTCAACCAGATGTATAGCCTGCGCTACAGTACGATCCCGGTGGTACACGCGACCGGGGGGCTCGATGACTCGGTGGCCGACGTTCTCACCCGCCCGGATTCGGGTACCGGCTTCAAATTCTCCAAATACGAACCAAAGGCTTTTCTTAAAACAATAAAATCGGCACTGGAATTGTTAAAAGACCCGCGCAAATGGGTCGAGATTCAAAAAAGAGCCATGACTCGGGATTTTTCCTGGGACAGGTCCGCAAGGCAGTACATCGAGGTATACGAGAA